>CAZHLZ010000091.1:0-257 GCA_964532475.1 uncultured Chitinophaga sp. | reverse complement strand
GTCTGTGGTGTGGATAGTATTTTCTACAAAATGAATGAAGGTGTCGTTGAAATCATGACAATCATTGGACGACAAGACCTTAATCAATTGATATTATAAGATAATTTCACTAATTTTGTAAAAAGCAAAAAATGAATTTCTCAGAACTTTTTTCTTTGGTAGACGAATATCGTGAACTAAGTAAAGGAGTTGTCAATTATGACAAATTGGCTCGCTATGTTTCTACTTTTCATTCTACGGGAATAGAGGGAAGTACC
>CAZHLZ010000090.1:0-11977 GCA_964532475.1 uncultured Chitinophaga sp. | reverse complement strand
CTGCCACACCTTGTATTCCTTGAGCTCCTTGTAAAGTAGTTAAGAAATCTGCTTCGGTTCCTGTGTTTCCTGCGTTCAACCAAATTTGGTATGCACTTAAGCCATTTGCACCTGTCAAACCTTGAATACCTTGCGCTCCAGTTGCACCGTTTGCACCAGTTAAACCTTGAATACCCTGAGCTCCTTGCGCTCCTTGTAATGAGTTTAAGAAATCAGTTTGTGTTCCTGTGTTTCCTGCGTTCAACCAAATTTGGTATGCACTTAAGCCGTTTGCACCTGTCAAACCTTGAATACCTTGCGCTCCAGTTGCACCGGTTGCTCCAGTTACACCTTGAATACCCTGAGCTCCTTGCGCACCCTGAGCACCAGTTAGTCCTTGTGCACCTTGAGCGCCTTGTAATGAGTTTAAGAAATCAGTTTGTGTTCCTGTGTTTCCTGCATTCAACCAAATTTGGTAAGCACTTAAGCCATCAGCGCCGTTTGTTCCATTAATACCATTTGTTCCCGCGACACCTTGAATTCCTTGCGCACCTTGTAATGAACTTAAAAAATCAGCCTGCGTCCCCGTATTTCCAGCATTTAACCAAATCTGATATGCACTTAGTCCATCTGCTCCATTCGTTCCATTTATACCATTAACACCATTTGCGCCCGAAAGACCTTGTAAACCTTGTGGTCCTTGAGCACCAGTTAATCCTGATAAAACTCCAGTAGTATATGTTGTTCCATTTAAAAAAGTGAAGGTAAGCGTACCATCTCCATTATCATTTACTGATTCAATTCCGTTGCCAGCACTTGTTGCATAATTACTTGAATCTGAACTTTTACTGTAAAGTGCATAAGGAACGCTCCATAATTTTTCGGTGGACATTTCAACATAATTTGAGCCTCCATTTTTATCAATTTCAACTTTTAAAAAGTGTTCACCACCTCCCCAACTAATTTCAGAAAATGCATTTGTTGATTCTTGATTACCTTTCCCAATAATCAAAGAAAATAAACCGAAACGATCTGTTGTTGTTGTATGATTTTCTTTGTAAACCTCACCATTGCTGTTTAATATTGTAAATCTTACTTTAATTGTTTGGTTCCATAATAGTTGTCCCGGAACGTCTACTCCTGGTTTTTCATTTCCGTTGTCGCTATAGACTACAGCTTGATAATTAATTCCTTGAGGTGGTGCCTCTTGTCCAAAATATCCTTGAGCAATTAAAACTAATGCAATTATTAATACAAATTTTTTCATTTTTTTATTATTTTATGGTTATAGGTTAAAATTGATTCCAACAAGAGCTAAATGAGCTTTATTTCTTGTTTTTTGTTCAGTATTGATAGGGTCTCTTTCGATTTGATTTAAACCAAAAGCATATCTGTATTCAAGAAAAATATTCGAATATTCTGAAAGTTTAAAACTTAAACTTGCGTTAAAATTTGCATTTACATCAATTTTCGTGAAAGCTTTTTGTTCAATTAAATTTATTCTACTTTCTCCTATTGTTTGCTCTGCTCGTATTAAATAATCTGCTCTAATCATGGTACCAACAGCAAGACTTGTGTTACCTACTTTTATTAGGGAATAATTATATCCTGCACCCAAACCAATGTAATTAAGTCTCCATTCTAAAACTAAATCATTTTCAACTTGTTTTGCACCAGCATTGTAAAACAATAATTCTGGTCTGATTGAATTTTTACTATTTAACCGATACAATAAGTTTGCCCCATAGCTATTTCCTAAGATTGGGTCTAAATTTTCTTCCTTTATATTTTCAGAATCTTTAAATGAAAAATTACTTAATATTTTACCAAAAATTAAACCTCCATTAAGTTTTGGATTTGGGTTTTCTTGAGATTTTAGTGAAAACATACTGAATACACTAATAAAAACTAAAAATTTCTTCATAACTGATTATTTTATTAAATTAACTTTGAATGTGGAGTTTCTATTTTCAGAACTAATTTTCAAAAAATACATTCCAGCATTTTCATTGGATAGATTAACTTCATTCTTTAGTAATGAGGATGTTATGGATTCCTGCACAATTTTTCCATTGGCATCGTAAATCACATAATTTACATTTTCTAAATCGGTTTCCATAATTTCAAAAAAGAAGTTTGCATTTGTTGGATTAGGAAATACGGAAACATTTAAATCATTATTTTCCACGATAAAATAAATCGGTTGTTGAAATCCTTGTCTGAGATGAATATTGTCGCTATTTCCAACAGTAACAATGGATGGTTGCCCAACAGATTGATTTATTGACATTGAGCCCTTAGTTGAACTTGATCCTATGGCATTAATACTTGATCTACCAATTGTTTGTGCCTCTGCTACACCAACTGTTGAGCAAAGAGCTGCGAATAATATTTTTTTATTCATCCTATTTCAAAATTTATTCCCTACTCTTAAGTTTTTCGGTTTACACTATTAAGAATGACTGCTTAATTCAGTTAGTTTGATTAGAACTGCGCACAAATATAAAAATATTTCTCATAAATGTGTATTTACTGTGTAATATTTGTTAATTATTTTAAATAATAGTACAAAACATGAATTTTACTTAGAAAGTATAGCTTTGTCTCTTTGCTAAATTTATGAAGGTTCTGTAGAAAACTTAGCGACCACCGAAGGCAGGCAAGAAGTCAACTTTTCTTATCTCAGGTAAACGATAAAAATTGATCATCAGTAGTTTATATTACCTAATTCTGAATTAAGTGAAAGGTTTTTGAAAACATTGAAAAAAATACATGCATCACATATTTTTATTGATAGAAATTAAAACTAATTTCTGTTGTTTAGTATCCAAAAATAATTTTCTTTATTGGGATTCTTTATCGTCGATGAAGACAAAAACGCCTTCAAAGAAAATGCATTGATTTTGAATTATTTATAACCATATAGCTCCGTTGCTTAAGGAGAGATTAATAGACTATTTGTGATTGAAGCAAAAATTTTAGAATTATTGAATGGGTTTTAGGAATTTTAGGCAAATTGAAAAGCACAAAAAAAAGGAACCCTTTCGAGTTCCTTTCAATATAATTGCTGACTTCGAGAGCCTCAGTCAACAAGTTTTTGTTCTACCGTTCACATATAATTTGAAAGTAGGCTGAGCCTGTCGAAGCCTAATATCTGTAATGCTCAGCTTTGTATGGTCCTTCCACTTTCACACCGATATAATCAGCTTGATCGTTAGATAATGTTTCCAATTCAACTCCGATTTTTGCTAAATGCAAACGAGCAACTTTCTCATCTAAATGTTTTGGTAACATGTAAACGTCGTTTCCGTAAGCAGCAGCATTTGTCCATAATTCAATTTGAGCCAAAGTTTGGTTTGTAAATGAATTAGACATTACAAAAGATGGGTGACCTGTAGCACAACCTAAATTCACCAAACGACCTTCAGCTAAAATGATGATGTCTTTTCCGTTCACATTGTACATGTCAACTTGTGGTTTGATTTCAATTTTAGATTTTCCGTGGTTTCCGTTTAACCAAGCCATGTCGATTTCATTGTCAAAATGTCCAATGTTACAAACGATTGCTTTGTCTTTCATGTTTTCGAAATGACGACCAACAACGATATTTTTGTTTCCTGTTGTAGTCACGATGATATCACCTAAACCAACAACTGTATCCAATTTTTTCACTTCAAATCCGTCCATTGCAGCTTGTAAAGCACAAATTGGATCGATTTCAGTAACGATAACTCTTGCTCCAGCACCTTTCAACGAAGCTGCAGAACCTTTACCAACATCTCCGTAACCACAAACAACAGCAACTTTTCCAGCCATCATCACGTCAGTAGCACGACGAATTGAATCTACTAAAGACTCTTTACATCCGTATTTGTTATCAAATTTTGATTTAGTAACTGAATCATTTACATTGATTGCAGGCATAACCAAAGTTCCGTTTTTCACTCTTTCGTATAAACGGTGAACTCCTGTTGTAGTTTCTTCAGATAAACCTTTGATACCAGCAGTTAATTCAGGAAAACGGTCAAAAACCATGTTCGTTAAATCTCCACCGTCATCTAAAATCATATTTAATGGTTGACCACCTTCGAATGCAAAAATTGTTTGCTCAATACACCAGTCAAATTCCTCTTCGTTCATACCTTTCCAAGCATAAACTGGAACTCCTGTAGCAGCAATTGCAGCAGCAGCGTGATCTTGAGTAGAGAAAATGTTACAAGAAGACCAAGTAACTTCCGCTCCTAAAGCAGTCAATGTTTCAATCAAAACAGCAGTTTGAATGGTCATGTGCAAACATCCCGCAATTCTAGCTCCCGCTAAAGGTTTTGATTGCCCATATTCCTCACGTAAAGCCATCAAACCTGGCATTTCAGCCTCAGCCAAAGTGATTTCTTTTCTTCCCCACTCAGCCAAGCTGATGTCTTTGACTTTGTAAGCCAATTTTTCTTGTGTGTTATTCATATTTATTATAAGATTCTAAATTTAGATTTTGCAAATTTACGAAACTACTTTGTAGAAAAAAAATTTTTTTTCAAAGGGTAATTCTTACAAAATCAATTTATTAAACATCCATTAAAGATATTTGTTTAACCAATTCTGATTTTTTCGTTATATTGGTTCAATAATTGCTAAATTTTTTTTCATGGTTCGCTTGCTTATTTTTTTCATTTTTATTTCCAGTTTTTCATTTTCTCAATTGGAATTTGAAAAATTAATGCATGATTTTGGAAATCTTTCTGCCGAATCTGATTTGTTTGTGGATATTGCTGTTAAAAATAAAGGCAAAAAGAAGGAATATTTTCTCAGCTTTCGGAAACCTTTGGAAGTAGTTTGTTTGAGCAAAGGACAATTTATTTTGCCAGATAGCACAAGTTTTGTAAGAATTCAAGTAAACGCTCAATCTAAAGGTAAATTTTCACATGAAATTGAAATTTATACAAGCGACAAGCAGGAAGCAACAAAAATTAAGGTGAAAGGAAATGTTTTGGAATTGCCTAATAATCCATTGGCAAACTTACAATCCTGTCCTGATTTTAATGTTCGTCCAACAAAAAATAGTATGAGCAATAAATTAACGGTTAAAACAATTGATAAAGAAAGCCGACAAACGATTGACGCTAAGGTTTTTCTGATTCAAAATGGAATTGACGTCACAGAAATCAAAACAAAAAATGGCCTTTGGAAGGAAAAATATCCACTTGGATTTACGTACTTTTTTTCAAAACCTGAAGGATACAAAGCCTTGGAAATTGGAGCTTATGTGAATCACGCTCGCAATGAAATAGTCTTGGAATTTGAAAAAGATCCGAGTTATTGCTTACCAGTTCCAGTTGAATTTCAAAAAATCACGCCTAAAAAAGACTCCATCGTAGAAGTGGAAATTGTGGAACAAAAAACAGAAGAAAAATTGATTGAAAAACCAAAGGCAGAAGAGAATTTGAATTTAATTTTGAAAAATATTCCGACTACAAAAAGTGATACTTTACCAAATTCTCCCTTAGAATTCCCCTTAGATAATTTTGATTCGACTTATTTTAAGCCAATAAATGTAGTATTTGTTTTGGATGTTTCAAGTTCAATGGGAACCAGTGATAAATTCGATTTACTTAAATTTTCCTTGATGCAATTATCTGGAATTTTAAGAAAGGAAGATAAAATTTCTTTTGTTACTTATTCCAATGAAGCTTCCGTTTTACTTGAAACGACAAGCGGAATTGAGAGAGAACAAGTTAAAAAGAAAATTTCTGAGTTAAAAGCATTTGGCTACACGGCTGGATCAGCAGGAATCAAATTGGGATACAAGCAAGCATCTAAATCTTTTATTACAGATGGAACAAATTTAGTTGTTGTTATTACTGATGGTGCATTCAATAAATACGAAGGTGATTACCTCAAAATGATAGCAAAAAATCAAGAAAAGGGAATTCTCTTGTCGGTTGTTGGTATTAAAAATCTGCCAAAAGATGAAGAAAATATGAAAGAAGCCGCTGAAAAAGGCAAAGGGAATTATGTGCCTCTATTCAAATTAGCGGATGCACAGGAAAATTTAATTTACGAAATCAAAAAGAAAAGCTATCGATTTTGATTACTTTTCCTTCAAGTCTTTTGGACGTGGAATTTCAATCGTCACACTAAATAATCCTTCTTTTTTTTCAATTTGAAGTAAATCATTTCTTCCATAAAGAAAAAGTAATTTTTGTTGAATCGATTTTAATCCAAAACCAGCACCATTTTTCCCATTTTCAAAATGTTCATCAAATGGATTTTGAATGCTAAAAATTAATTTTTCTGCTAGTAATTCGATTTTTAACTCGATGCATAATTCACCCACATTTCCATAAAGTCCAAATTTAATTGCGTTTTCTACCAATGGTTGTAGCATCTGACTAGGGATTTGAACTCCATCGGCATTCTCTGGAAAAACTAAATTCAAATTTAATCGATGTCCAAAGCGAACTTTTTCAATTTCTAAATATAAATTTAAAAATTCTAATTCGTTTTTTAAACTTTCATAATCTTGTTCTTTATTTCGGATTGAAATTCTCAAAAAATCTGAAAGAAGTAAAATCATTCTTCGAGCTTCCTTGGGTTCGCTGCCTACCAAAGCAGAAATCGAATTCAGAGAATTAAACAAAAAATGAGGCTGAAATTGTTGCTTTAAATTACTTAATTCTATTTGAATTAGTCGTTTTTCATGCTCAATAAACTGCTGATTTCTCTTTTCAAGTTCTACTAAATGTTTGTCGATCCAAAATTGATTTATTACAGCAAGTAAAATCAAAAAGGAAACAATGCCTTTTGGGAGGTATGAGTTTATTTCAAAACTTGCATATTTCGGATCAAATTGATAAAGTAAATTCCCGTATTCGAAAATGATGAATAAATAGAAAGAAACAAAAACGAATAAAGTACTCAAATGAACAATGGAAATTGCTGATTTCGAATGATAAAACGCATGAATTCTATTTAAAATAATTACGAAAAGTAGGTGGAAAATTAAAAAAATCAAACTTTCAAAAAGACAAATTTCTGTTGAGAAATGGTATTTTTTTAGAGCAAAAAAGTAAGCCAAAGCTAACAAAGAAAAGACGAGCAAGATAAAACTTAGTCGTCTTTCTATTAAAAAATACTTTAATTTGAATAAACTTGATTTCGCCATGCAGGTGCAAGTTAGTGATTTTAAGCGTAAGAAGAGATTTCAACGCCACCAAACACACAATTTCCTTTCAAAATTAACAATTTGTTTTCTTCTTGATTCAACATACTTGCTTTTCGTGCATCATCAATTCCTCCAAAAACTGAAGTAATTTCAGATTGAATTTTCCAATTGGAAGGTACAATGATGTTAATTCCACCAAAAATTGCTGTTACATCCACTACCACTTTATTTTCGAAATCGGCATGTGTGAAGTTTAATTCCGTTCCTCCAAAAATGCTTGAAATTGTTGCTCCTTTGAAGTTTTTTGTAACTACATTCTTTGTTACACCGCCAAAAAATGCGGTAGAATTAATGTAATTTTCATCGTTTTCCATTTCCGATTTTTCTTCACTTAAAATGGTGTATTCAGTAAATTTTGATTCTTTTTTTTTACTTCGTAAGGCTTTAATGAAAATGGAAATTCCAAAAACAATGATTAAAATTGGCCAGATAAAGCGTGTTTGAATCGTGTAAGGATAAAAATCATTAAATAAAAACAAAGCACCAATTAACACTAAGACATAACCCGTTGTGTTTTTGAAATTATGTTTTACCAAGGACACAAGTCCAACCATCATGATTATTAATTTCCAAGAAAGTAAAATCGAAGGGAAATCAATATTCATTTGATTCAATAAAATCAAAACTCCGAATGCAATAACAAAAAAGCCGGTCAACATTTTTGCTCTAAAACTATTTCTTTCTTGTTCAGGAGTTTTTTCGATTGTAAATTTATGTTTTTTCATGTTTTTATTTTTTGTGGAAACTATTAATCCTTGATTATGAAGCAAAACTAGTTGAAAAATAATTGCTCCGAAAATGAAAATAGGCGAGTGGTGGTTCAGCGTCGGTAGAATGTAGATAATTGGTGTGAATTTTTTTTGCAGGCAACCTTTTCATTTGTGAAGAGTAACTAAAGAGAACATATAAATTAATTCGCCATGAAAAATTTAGTAATTGCCAGTGCTTTTTTGCTTTTTGCAGCATCTTGTCACAAAAAAGAAGTTATTCCAAGTCCGCTTCCCGAGGAAAAAGAGAATGGAGTTGCGCTAAAGAACTTTTATAGTCAAAATCTGAATGAACTGAAACAGACATTTACCGTTGATGCAGTATCAGGTGCAACGATAGTGGGTACAAAGGGAACCAAAATAACAATTTTACCTAATTCATTAAAAACCTTAACTGAACAAGCTGTTACAGGAAATGTCACCGTTGATTTAATTGAAATTTATGATCGTGCAAGCATGATTATGACCAATAAACCTACCATGGGTCGCTTAGGCAATGGAGATATTGCTCCTTTGGTTTCAGCGGGAGAATATTTTCTTCAAATTACTCAAAATGGACAAATCTTAGATGTGGATTACGGTGTTTATGTGAGTGTTCCTTCCAATAATCCTGATTTTGGAATGACTTTGTTTGAAGGAGAAATTAATGAAGCAGGAGATTTGCTTTGGCTTGGAAATGAAGATTCGATTGCTATTGGTGAAGATTCGGCTGGTGGTCAATGGTCAAATTCATATCAGTTTTTTGACAACTCTTGGGGTTGGACAAATGTAGATCGTTTTTATTCTGATCCAAGACCAAAAACAACGATAAAAGTAAAATTACCATATGGATTTGATAATACAAATTCGGAAGTTTACATCACTTACGACGGAGAAGAAACAGCTTTAGCCTCAATGGATGTTTTTACAACAGATGGTTATTTTTCTGAGCATTATGGTTTAATTCCTATTGGTTTAGGAATTCATGTTGTTGCCGTTACAATGATTGATGGGGTTTTGAATTATGCCATTTTACCTGAAATTGTTGAAGAAAACGAAATCATTACTGTAAATAACTTTACTGCTATCAGTGAAGCTGATTTGATAAATTTGATTAACAATTTACCATAATTTTTGCAAACTAAATTGTTTTTTGAGGTAAAAAGAGAGTGCATGCAAAAAATATTTTTTATTTGAGAAGATTATCCATTGAAAAATCACTCTATCCAAAATTTTGATTGATGGAAAAATTAGTTTATATTAAAGTTAATTTTGGCACCTAATTGTTAGTAAAAAGAAGAATGAAGTCTATTGCGGGCACCGTGAGAAAGCTCCGAAGGAGATCCTCGAAACGGTCGCAAATAGACGAATGGCGCGAGTTTACTAACAATAAGTGCCGTCCCGATAATTATCGGGATTTCTTTTGTATTACTTTTCTTTTGCGGAAAAAGAAAAGTAATAATCTAGATTTGGGAAAGAAATTATGACGGAGAAAAAAGAGCTTAAATTACGAAAAAGCCCGAATGAAAATCACATTCGGGCTTTTGTATTTATTAATAGAATGTTTCTTTACTTCAATTCAACCAATTTTGAATCACCTTCAACCACAACTTTAGTTAATCCATGAGAAGAAAGTGCTTTCATAGCCTTGTCCCATTTTTTTCCGCTTAAGTTTGAAGCTGTTTTTAACCCAACTAAATCCATTGACTTATTGTTTTTCTCTAACAATTCAATTATCAATTTTTCCTCTTCTTCCAAGATAATTGAATTTGTTTTTTCTGGACGCATTTGCGGGAAAAATAAGACTTCTTGAATCGAAGAATTATTTGTCAACAACATTACTAAACGGTCAATTCCAATTCCCATTCCTGAAGTTGGGGGCATTCCGTATTCCAATGCTCGCAAGAAATCTTGATCAATAAACATCGCTTCATCATCTCCTTTTTCAGAAAGTTTCAATTGTTCCTCAAAACGCTCTCTTTGGTCGATAGGGTCATTTAATTCTGAATAAGCATTAGCTACTTCTTTTCCATTGATCATCAACTCAAAACGCTCAGTCAATTCAGGATTATCACGATGTTTTTTACACAAAGGTGACATTTCAACTGGATAATCCGTAATGAAAGTCGGCTGAATGTAATTTCCTTCACATTTTTCACCAAAAATCTCATCAATTAATTTTCCTTTCCCCATGGATGGATTTGTTTCAATCCCTAAATTTTTGCAAGCCTCAAACAATTCTGCTTCTGATTTCCCATTGATATCAAATCCTGTGAACTCCAAAATAGAATCCCGCATCGAAATGCGTTTGAAAGGAGCTTTTAATGAAATTTTATTTTGACCAACAGTAATCTCTGTCGTTTCACACACATCCATAGCGACTTTTTCAATCATTTTTTCAGTGAAATCCATCATCCAGTTGTAGTCTTTGTAGGCTACATAAATTTCCATCACGGTAAACTCTGGATTATGAGTTCTATCCATTCCTTCGTTGCGGAAATCTTTCGCAAATTCGTAAACTCCTTCAAAACCACCAACGATTAATCTTTTTAGATACAATTCATTTGCAATTCTTAAGTACAAAGGAATATCCAATGCATTGTGGTGTGTCATAAACGGACGAGCTGTTGCTCCACCTGGAATTGGCTGTAAAATTGGTGTTTCAACTTCCATGTAACCTTTCGAATTGAAAAATTCACGCATGGAGCTCATGGCTTTTGCACGTTTGATAAAAGTTTCCTTCACATGTGGATTTACCACCAAATCAACATAGCGTTGACGGTATCGTAATTCAGGATCCGTGAACGCATCATATACTTTTCCATCTGCATCCGTTTTTGGTAAAGGCAATGGCTTTAAAGCTTTTGAAAGTAAGGTGAATTCGCTCACGTGAACAGAAATTTCACCCACTTGCGTTTTGAATAAATATCCTTTGATTCCAATGAAATCACCTAAATCAAGTAATTTTTTGAAAACATCGTTGTATAAGGTTTTGTCTTCTGTTGGACAAATTTCATCGCGGTTGATGTACACTTGAATTCTTCCTGTGCTGTCTAATATTTCAGCAAAAGAAGCTTTTCCCATGATACGTTGACTCATCAAACGACCAGCCAAAACTACCTGTTTACCATCTTCGAAATTGTTCTTTATTTCCTCTGCATACGCATTTACAGGATATAAATCAGCTGGATAAGGCTCAATCCCCATCTCTCGCAATTTCGTCAACGTTTCTCTTCGTTGCATTTCTTGATCAGAAAGTTCGATAAAACTCATGGTATTTATTTTGTTTTTAAAAGTTTGCAAATATAATTAGAAAAAATTAGTCTGAAGCAAAGTTCATTTTGGAGCATTCAAATCTAAATTATTCCTACAATCATGACAATTTTATCTCATTTTTGTTCAATGTAATTTCCATGCATTGAATTTTGGACTATTTTTCTAAAATTATTGTAAATTTGTATCACACAATGCAAGTACTTTTTATGAAAATAGTTATTCCTTTCTTCTTACTTATCCTGCTTTTTTCTTGTAAATCAAAAACTGATGAAAAAGATGTTTTTAACAATCCAATCATTAAGGGGAAAGAGAATATGAGCTTTGAAGAGCGCATGAAACGCGAAATTGAAGCAAAATTAAGTATTCCAGTAACTGAAAAATATAAAATAGAGATCCACAAAGCACATTTGAATCGCGACGAAAAGGAAGATGCAATTATTACGGTAAATCGTTTAAATTTCGCCATAGATGAAGCTTCCAAGGAAGATAGTCCAGCAAAAAGAGCAGAGTTAGGTTTACAACCAATGAGGCTGTTTGAACGATGATGAATGAACCAGGCGTCCATACAAGTGGATCGCGAAAGATGATACTCCAAACAAAGGCCACTGTGCTGGCCGCGGCAAAAGCGAGGATCGG
This sequence comes from uncultured Chitinophaga sp., assembly GCA_964532475.1. GTDB lineage: Bacteria > Bacteroidota > Bacteroidia > Flavobacteriales_D > Crocinitomicaceae > M2408. The sequence goes on along the minus strand of CAZHLZ010000090.1, from coordinate 121 downwards.
CTTATTCACTAGCGAAGGAGTTAGCGCAAGCTTTCGCCGCACGATAGCAAGGTCCAGCAGCCAAAGCGCGAGCAGCCCCGCCGCAACGATGTTCACGTTGACATTCACGACCAGCTTGCGT
>CAZHLZ010000089.1:0-11999 GCA_964532475.1 uncultured Chitinophaga sp. | reverse complement strand
CTGCATCGTAAAACACCGAAGGATTCGTCAATGTTGAATTAAAATTGTTTCCAAAATTCCAATTGTAATTTGTGGCTCCAAAGGAGGTGTTTATTGTTAATACCTGCGCTGGAATAACACATGAATCAACTGATACAAAAGAAAAATCAGCAGTTGGAACTGGAAAAACACGCACCAATTGTGTTAATGAATCTACACAACCCAAATTGTTTTCGACCACTAATTTTACATTGTAATTTCCTGGAACGGTGTATAAATTTGAAGGATTGTTTAAAGAGGAAACATTTCCATCTCCAAAATCCCAAGAAATAAATGCAGCATTTTCGCTATTATTCACAAAAGAAACCAAACTTGGAAAACAAGTGTCGTATGGTGGAATGTCAAATGCCGAAACAGGAATTCCTTCGATGTTTACAATTCGTGTTAATGAATCCTGACATCCAAATTGATTTGTTGCAACCAATTTCAAATTATATATTGCGGGACTGTCATAAGTTACTATCGGATTTGATAAAGTCGAAGTTTGAAAATTACCAAAAGTCCAAAAATAATCTGTCGCTCCACTTGAATTATTTGTTGTTGTTCCAATAACTGGAATATTGCAGGTATTTTGCAGGACTACATCAAAATCAGCAGTTGGAGACGGAAAAATCTCAATATCTTGTGTTAAAGTATCCTTACAACCAGAATTATTTTCTACAATCAATTCAATGGTATAGGTTCCTGGAGTGGAATAAACATGCGTCGGACTTACTTGAGAAGAAATATTTCCGTCACCAAAATCCCAAGTAATAAAATTAAATAATTGACTTGTATTATTGAATGAAACAGGTGAAGGATTACAAACATCATTGGAAATAATACTAAATTGGGCAGTAGGAGTATTTGATACTGTAATCACTTGAGTGATGCTTGCCTGACATGCAAATAAAGTACTAATTCCAGATAAAGTTACATTGTAATTTCCACTTGCTGTATAAATGTGATTTGGATTTGACAAGGCAGAATTCGTTCCATCACCAAAATCCCATGATAATTGAGAGATATCCGTTGAAAGATTTGTAAATTGAAAGTTTTCATCCTCGCAAGCAATATTTGGTGCAAAACTAAAGTCAATTTGTGGCTCTGGATGAACCGTAATTGTTGCAAATGAAGTGTCACGGCTACAAGCATCGTTAACAATCATTCGCACAACGTATGTTCCAGGAATTGAGTAAGTATTGGATGTATTTGCATTTGTGGACAAATTCCCGTCTCCTAAATCCCAATTAAACTGTTCACCTCCAGCAGAAAAATTGGTGAAATTAACACTCAAAGGAGCACATCCTTCGGTTGCATCGGTATTAAAAAATGCATTGACACTTGTTGGATAAATTGTAAGATTATGAAAGGCTGTGTCAACACCACATTCATTGGAAACAATTAATCGAATGGTATATACAGTATCTTCTGCTCCAGTGACGAAAATTTGACTAAACAGCGAATCACTTTGAGCTGAAAGAATGCCATTTCCAAAATCCCAATCAAAGACGTCGGGTAAACCGTCACTATTATTTGCAAAATCTGCTGTGTAAGGTGAACATCCACTGTTGAAAGTTGTTCCAAATATTGCTCTTGGTAAAGGCATTACTTTAACAGAATCAGTTCTTGTCACTGTACCACAAAAATTTGTAACACTCATTGTGACATAATAAGTTGTATCTTGAGACAAACTTGCAATATATGTTACAGGATTTGGAACTTCCAAGGTTGAAGTTTGACCATTGCCAAAATCCCATGAATACACCAAAGCACCAATTCCGGTTGAATTATTAGTAAAACTTGTTGTTAAAGGTCCGCACGCAGAATCTGTTGCAATTGCAAAACTTGGTGTTGGTGTTTCTCTAACTTCAATTGTTTGAGTTAATGAATCTACACAAGAAAATGCTGTTGTTGCAATGAGTTGCACATCAAAAAATCCAGGATTTGCAAAAGAATGTATTGGATCGAAATCCAAAACAATTGGAGTATTGTCACCAAAGTCCCATTCAAAGTCAACTCCAAGTAGTGAATTATTTGTGAAATTTTCTAAATTCCCAGAACAAATTATCGGATTAAAACTAAAATTCACGTTTGGAAGCGGATTTATTGTTGCAATTAAGTCATCTGAATTAGTACAAGTTGTAATTGGATCAGTATAAGTATAAGTAATGGTATTTGCTCCAATTGTCGCTGCTGAAGGGTCAAATGTTCCGAAATTTCCATTAGTTATTCCATTTCCCGAAAAAGTTCCACCAAGAGGAGCACCAATGAAATTTGTTGCTAATTCTGATTCACAAAATGAAACATCTCCCCCTGCGTTTACAACAGGTAAATCATGCACAATTAATTCCATAATATCTGTTGTCAAACAATTTCCTCCACCGAAAGAATATGTTAAAGTGTATGTTCCAGGATTGTTTGGAGTATAATTTCCATTTCCTGCAACACCTGTACCAGACCAAGTTCCTCCTGCGGGTGAACCTATGAATTGTGTTTGATTCGCCGAAAAACATAATTCCAAATCCAAGCCTGCATCAGCTTGAGAAGGATCAACCACTGTTATAAAAACATTATCCGAAGCATCACAACCACCTAATTCAAATCCATAAGTTAATTCAAAAACTCCAATCCCATTTGGTGTGAATAATCCTGTTGGATCAACATTTGGACCAGACCAAACACCTCCAACAGGAGAAGAAGGCAGATGAACAGCTAAGGGTTGATTACATAAAGTTGTATCGTTTCCGGCATTAACTACTGGTAGCGGAATAACATTTGCAATTAATTGGTCTGAATTGGTACAATTTGTTATTGGGTCTGTATAAGTGTAGGTTAAGGTATGATTTCCATTACCTGCCAAAATTGGATCAAAAACTCCATTAGGATCAGAAATTCCTGTTCCAGACCAAAAACCTCCTAACAAATTAGGTGAATTTGTCAAATCAACGTCACCCCCGTCCAAACAAACTGAAAAATCTGCTCCAGCATCAACACTTGGAGCAGGATTTATTATGAAATCCATTTCATCAGATGTCTGACAAGTACCCGAACCGAAAGTATAAGTCATTGTAAAAGTTCCCTGTACATTCGGGTCAAAATTCCCTGCTGGAGTAATCCCTTCCCCAGTCCAAGTTCCTCCAACTGGAAGTCCACTTAATTGTACATTATCTCCGTTTTCACAAATAGTAGAATCAAGTCCTGCATCGGCTTGGGTAGCATCAATTACAGAAACCTCAATTGTATCACTATTCACACATCCATTCAAATCTGAAAAGGAATAAAAGATTTCAAATGTACCGTTAACACTTGGTATAAATTCTCCTGTCGGATCTGTAACTCCAGGTCCAGACCAAGTTCCATTTATAGGTGTGATAGGAATTAAGTCATTTGGGATTGGTTGATTACATAACGAAATATCATTTCCAGCTTGAACTATTGGTAATGCATTTATAGTTGCTGTTAGATTTCCAGTGTAAGTACAAAGAGTTACAGGGTCTGTAAAGGTATATATCAAATTATGATTACCTGTTCCTGCTGCACTTGGGTCAAATAAACCATTTGCTTGAACTCCAGGACCAGACCACGTTCCTCCAGCAGGTGTTGCAGAAGTTATAACAAATGGATCTGCATCCAAACATCTTGAAAAATTCGGACCTGCTGAAACAACTGTTATTGGTAAAATAACTAAATTAACGCTTTGAGTTGGACCAGAACACGTTCCAAAAGAAGCAAAAACGGAATAATTACCTGCGTTAGCAGCTGTAACATTATTTATAATTGGGTTTTGTTGATTAGATGTAAAACCATTTGGACCTGTCCAAGAATAGCTAGCATTTGCAACATTATCGGAGAAAAATGCAGCATCGTAACCTTCACACAAAGGGGAAACTGTGAATGGATTTAATACAGGAGGCACATCATTTACTGTTAATCCAGTAGAAGCAACATCTGAACCACAAGAATTTGTTGCTGTTAATGTTACTGTAAAAGGACCATTATCAGGATATGTTATTGTTCCAGGATTTAATGTTGTAGCAGAAGCAGTATTTGACCCAGGAAATGTCCATAAAAATGAATTAATACTTTCCAAACAGTCGTTTACATTCGCTGAAGGACTAATAGTTTGTCCTCCACAAATACTTGTAATTGGATTAATTGAAATTTGAGGAGGAGCTTTCGCGATAATTTGTTCAGTGTGGCTAATGTTTCCACATGTGTTGGATAAAGTTAAAGTTACACTATAAATCCCTGGATCTAAAAATTGAAATTCTGGTTCAATTGAAGTAGAATTTGTTCCATTAATAAAACCTCTATTACCTGAAAAAGGAGTACATGAAACATTATCAAAGCTTGTTGACCAATTTCGCGATAAGGAACAGATGTTATCTGTTGATGATTGATCGTTAGTCGATATATCAAAAGGAACACAAGCTGAAGATGGATTAATTGTAAAATCTGGAACAGGTGGTGACTCAACACAAATTTGTTGAGTTGAAGAAGCAGTACCACAAGAATTACCTGTAGAAAGTGTTACATCGTAAGTTCCAGGCGAATCAAAAGTATGCGTAACAGCACCTAGATTAGTCATGTTAATAATGGTTCCATCTCCAAAATCCCAAGTAACATTTGTAAATGAGCTACAAGTATTGTTAAATCCTGGAGTTGAAGTGTTTATCATTAACAATGGTGCACCAGCACAAGCTGGATTTGGTGCAGAAAAACTTGGAATTGGAGCAATAAAAACTCGAATAGGATTAATAGATGCAACTGAAACATCACAAAAATTGACAGCTGTAATTGTAAAAGTGTATGCTCCACCTCCTACACCACAAGATGGTGATACATACGAATGACACAATTCATTTGGGGGAGGGTGAGCTAAAGTATCAACAGGTGTTCCGTCTCCAAAATCTACAATATAGGTAGTTGTAGGATGATTAGCTTCAAAATTGTTTAAAGGGAAACATATATTTAAAGGTGCACAACCTGTTGTACCACCAGGGTTTGCAGCTCCAATTGATGGATTTGTAATATTCCCCACAGAGTTTACAAGTGAATCGCTACAACCATTTACTCCATTTACAATATAAACCAAATTAAATACTTCAACTGTTGCATAGGTATGAGAAACCCCTACACCTGGAAAAATAGCTGCATTAAAATCTGTACTCCCGTCCCCCCATTGAATTGTATAATTAGTTACAAAAGGAGGAAGAGTGGGCGTAATATCAAATACGTTCATATTAAACGCACTACCATCACAATTTCTAAAACCATTGTTCGGATCAATTAAATTTGCCCCAGGAGTTTGACGAACTGTAATCGTTTGAATTAAAGTATCCCTACAACCATTGTTATCAATAACAATCAACCGAACATTAAAATCCTCAGTTGAACCTCCTGTTGAAATAAATTCATGTATTGGACTAATTTGTGAAGAAATGTTATTTATTCCAGAAGCAGTATTACCAAAATTCCATTCAAATTGTAATCCAGTCCCTAAAGAGTTATTGGTAAATATTATTGGTAAATTAGCACAAGAATTATTACCTCCAGAAAAACTAAAATTTGCTGTTGGTCCATTTTCACATTGTGTAAACGAATAAGAATTACAAATCAGCACATATACTACAAAAAATGTAATAATTTTCCTCATGAATTTCATTTTATTTCTATCGATATTTTTTAAAATTGTAAAATTGAACATGCTAAATTACGCATAATTTTTTTTATAAAAATAGTAATAATAAATTATTAATCCAAATTTATTTATGTACGCATAATATTTGAGTTTATCAACGAAGTCTTTTGTTAAACTTTACTAAAAATTCTGTATATTTTGTTAAAAATCTATATATTTGCAAATAAATTTAAAGTTAAAATGGCAGAAGTACAAACAGGAATTGATATTCAAGAAATTTTAGATCAATTAGGAATTGAAAATTTGAATCGTGGAGCATCAACAGGCTCTTATTGGTTGCATACTAGAGGTGAAAAAATAGACTCGATTTCTCCAGTTGATGGAAAATTAATTGCATCTGTTAGCTCAGCTTCAGAATCTGATTATGAAGCGATTATTTTAAAATCGCAAGAAGCTTTTAAAGTTTGGAGAACAATTCCAGCACCAAAAAGAGGTGAAATTGTACGCCAATTAGCAGAAAAATTAAGAGATTATAAAGAACCACTTGGAAAACTTGTTTCTTACGAAATGGGAAAATCTTTACAAGAAGGTTTAGGTGAGGTTCAAGAAATGATTGATATCTGTGATTTCGCAGTTGGACTTTCAAGACAATTATACGGACTAACAATGCATTCGGAAAGACCTGGTCACAGAATGTACGAACAATACCATCCACTTGGAATTGTTGGAATTATTTCAGCATTTAATTTCCCAGTGGCGGTTTGGAATTGGAACACAGCTTTAGCTTGGGTTTGTGGCGATGTTTGTGTTTGGAAACCTTCTGAGAAAGCTCCATTAACTGCAATTGCTTGCCAAAAAATTACTGAAGAAGTTTTTACAGATAATGACGTTCCAGAAGGAGTTTCTTGTTTAATCATTGGTGGAGCTGAATTAGGAAAATTATTAACTGCTGACACGCGTGTTCCGTTAATTTCGGCAACGGGTTCAACTCGAATGGGTAAATCTGTTGGTCAAGTTGTTGGTGGGCGTTTGGGGCGTTCTTTACTTGAATTAGGAGGAAACAATGCAATTATCATTACTCCAACTGCTGACTTGAAAGTGGTTGTTCCAGGAGCAGTATTTGGTGCTGTTGGTACAGCTGGACAACGTTGTACTTCAACAAGAAGATTGATTATTCACGAAAGTGTATACGATACAGTGCGCGATGCATTGGTAAAAGCTTATGGTCAATTGAAAATTGGAAATCCTTTGGATGAAAATAATCACGTTGGTCCATTGATTGACAAGGATGCTGTTGCAGCTTACGAAAATGCTTTGAAAAAAGTTGTTGCTGAAGGAGGGAAATTACTTGTTGAAGGTGGTGTTTTAAGTGGAGAAGGATATGAATCAGGTTGTTACGTAAAACCTGCAATAGCAGAAGCTGAAAATCATTTTGAAATCGTTCAACACGAGACTTTTGCTCCAATTTTATACTTGATGAAATATTCTGGTGGAGTTGAAAATGCGATTGCAGTTCAAAATGGTGTTCCTCAAGGTTTATCCTCTGCAATCATGACAAATAACTTAAAAGAAGCAGAAGCATTTTTAGCTGCTAGCGGATCTGATTGTGGAATTGCAAATGTAAATATCGGAACATCTGGTGCTGAAATTGGTGGTGCCTTCGGTGGTGAAAAAGAAACTGGTGGAGGTCGTGAATCTGGTTCTGATGCGTGGAAAGTTTACATGAGAAGACAAACTAACACGATTAATTATTCGGATAGTTTGCCTTTGGCGCAAGGTATTAAATTTGATTTGGACTAAAAGCTATTCTTTGTCCTTATTTTTAGAAATATTTTTATTATTTACCAAAGTAAAACAAAAACATTCCTTTATAAATGGCTAAAAGAAAAACTTTTAATAAATAACATGATAAATAAGAGCTGTTTCGAAAGAGGCAGCTTTTTTAATTTTTCACTTTGGAAATAGTTTACGAAGATAATTTTTGTATAATCATCAATAAACCCTCAAATTTATTGGTGCATCACTCCTACTATGCAAGAAATATTGAGGAGGATTCTTTAGCAGAAATTCTTCGAAATCAAGGTGTCAGCGCTTTCCCTGTTCATCGATTAGATCGTAAAACCTCAGGATTAATTTTGTTTTCGAAAAAAAAGGAGGATGTTTCTGTTTTTCAAGCACTTTTTGAAGAAAATAAAATTGAAAAAAAATATTTGGCATTGCTCCGAGGACATGCAGCTGAAAGCGGAATTATTGATTCTCCTGTGAAAAATGATCGAGGCAATTACAAGGATGCAGAAACACATTACACCTGCCTAAAACACATTGAACTGCCGATTCCTGTTCCTCCTTATGAAACTTCACGATACAGTTTAGTTGAATTTACTCCAAAAACTGGCCGTATGCATCAACTACGAATTCACGCGAATAAAATTGCACATCCCATCATAGGTGACCCTAAATATGGAAACCGGCACCATAATCACATGTTTATTGAAAAATTTGGGATTGACAAATTGTTTTTGCATGCTAAATCGCTAGAATTTACACATCCACTAAAAAATGAAAGCGTGAAATTAGAAATTGAGTTACCTGAATTTTGGGACAGATTGTTCGTAGAATGGAAAAGTTAAAACAAAACTATTTCTTCTCTTCTGTTTTTTTGTCTTCCGTTTTTTTGTCTTCCGTTTTTTTATCGTCAGTAATTCCATAATCCAAACGTTTTGTTGTAACGTATCTTGGAATATAATACTTACTTGTTTTGAAATTATCGATAACTACTCCTCTTGAAGTGGACGAGTGAATGAATTTGATAGCATCTGGTGTAACTTCAACAACCATAGCGACGTGACCAACGCGTGTAGATTTAGTGCTACTTCCTTTAAAAAACATCAAATCACCTGGTCTAATTTCATCTAACTTGACAGTTTTTCCATATTCAGCCATTCCATAACTGGAACGTGTTAAGCTAAATCCAAAATTTCCGAAAATATATGAAATAAAACCTGAACAGTCAAAACCAGATGGAGTGGTTCCTGAATAACGGTAAGGAGTACCTAGGAATTTTTTGGCGTAATTGATAATGTTATCAACTTGTTGACTATTTTGATAGGGAACGAAAGTAGAATCTTTGGAAGCATTTAACTTCAAAGTATCAGAAATTATCGCCAAAGAATCATTTTCAGTTTGTGCGTTTATTTGCGTGCTAAAAGAAAACAGCAGTAAAGCAAAAATTAAATAATATTTAAACGTTTTTTCCATTGAGATTGCAAAAATAGTATTAATTTCACGAAATAAAAAATTGAATTTTGACTCAAATCGACATCAAATCTTTAAAAAAACTCTATTATTCGATTGGTGAAGTTGCACAAATTTTCAACATAAACACTTCATTAATAAGGTTTTGGGAGAAGGAATTCAAGTTCGAAGCTTCAAAAAAATCAGCTAAAGGTAATCGACTTTACACAGTAAAAGATATTGAAAATTTTAACAAGATTTATCATTTGGTAAAAATTGAAGGTTTCACCCTGGATGGAGCAAAAAAATCATTGAAAGCAAGCAAAAAATCGGATGCAATTGACTTGCATGATGGAAATACCAATGAAAAAGATGCTATCATTTCAAAGCTGGAATCAATAAAAGCTAAATTATTGCAATTGAAAAACTAATTCTGTTTTATCAACTTTTCAAGTTCTACCCTACTGTTTTTAGAAATTTCAAGAATATAAAACCCATTAGCATAGTCAGAGAAATCAACAGTTAATTTAGTCATACCGACCCTTTCGCAATAAATTAATTTCCCGAAACCATCCCAAATTTTTACCTGAGAATCAATATCTAGATTGTCAATTGTCAAAATATCTTTTATGGGATTCGGATAGATCTCCATTTTTGAATCATCGTAGCAGGGAGACTTTATGGTTTGAAGTTGAGAAATAACTCCATCAAAATCAACTTGTTTTAACCTTAAATACTCATAAGTACTATTTTCTATTTCTTCAGAATAAACAGTTAATTGAGAAGAATTACCCATTCCTTTTACTTTTTGAATTTCTTCAAAAGAAAAACCATCCTTTGAACCTTCAAGTAAAAAATAATCATTATTTCGCTCAGAAGTAGTTTCCCATTTTAAATTCAATTTGCTGGAAGAACAATTTGCCTCAAAATTCTCTAAATCAACTGGCAATAAGACAGTACAATTAGTTTGACTAGTCGAAAAAGCAACTTGCACATCATCAATCGCAATATGATGGTCATTTGCAGAATTATCAATATCAGTCCATCTCAACATAATTTCACCGTTATTTGGTATTGTAACTGCAATGCAGGAACTAATTGAACTACTTGTTGAACAAGGAATACCATTTACTTGATTAGATGTTCCTGGACCAGGATGGTTTGTTGGTGCAGTGTAATTTAATGCTGCTACATTTGTATATGTTCCAGTTGTTAAATCCGTAATTGTGGTTGGACTGCTAACAGCTCGATATGAAAAAGTTAACACATTTGAATTATTATTGTTTTCTGCTCTCGATAATTGAAAAGCATTGAATGACACCCTGATACTTCTTATTGTGGCACCAGTATTGTTTCTGAACCTCACTCCATAATGTATCGTTCCTGTTCCTCCAGACGCCCTACTTCCAATTTTACGATCTGTTCCACTACTGCACCTGTAGGAATAAACACCTCCCGTATTGCTTGGTGCTGCAGCAGTAATATTTTGCTCGGTAGTTACAAATTCAGTAACATCATTTACATACCACCCTACAAAAGTTGAGTTATTTGTCCAAGATGTAATTGCAGAAGTTCCAAAATTTTGCGAATAATTGGATGTGGTAATACCTACTTGGGAGAAATGAAATTGAACAATAAACAGATAGATAATCGCTATTTTTCTTGGTAAATTCATTTTAAATTTCTAAATTCTTATTTCAAAAAAGTGGTTTCATCAATAAAAAATATTGAATCAAGGAGATCACTTTTTGAATCTGCTGCAAAGTTCATTAGAAAAAATTGCCTGCATTTTAAGCAATTATTAAACAACTATTAAATAATTATTCAGGCAATATTCAATAACTAAGAAAAGGAGACAATTTTAAGCTATTGAACATAAAGAACAAAGAATTCATCCTCAGCAATACCTTTTTCGTCTAGCTTAATAATCTATTAAAACTGGCTTAACAAGCAATAAACTATGCATTCCTAACTTTGCAAAAAACTATGGTAAAATATCAAGAAAAAAATATTGTCGAAATTATCTCCCAAAACAGCAATACAATTGTTGTAGTTATAAATCGTTTGGGTGAAATAATCTATGTAAGTCAATCTGTAGAAAAAATCTTGGCCTATAAACCAGAGGAACTTTTAGGTGAATATTGGTGGAGAGCTACACGTAAAAATGAAATTTCAGCAATTGAAATGTTCGATTATTTCAAAAAACTCGTCAAGGAAAATAGAATCGAGGAACTCAGCACAGAGCGCATGCTTTTTGATTCGGATGGAAATAAAAAATGGATCTTATGGAATAGCTCCTTGGACGATGAAGGAAATGTTGTAAGTGTAGGTTATGACATAACAAAAAGAAAGAGAAATGAAAATCGACTAAGAAAATCAAACTCTTTACTTATTCAGAAAAATAACGAGATCATTGATAGTTTAAATTATGCCAAATCAATTCAAAATTCAATCCTTCCTCCATCAAATTTTTATACTAATAAATTCAGTGAAGGTTTTTTGATTTTTCAGGCTAAAGATATCGTTTCCGGTGATTTTTACTGGTATTATGAATTCATGAATTTGACCTTCATCGCTTGCATTGATTGCACAGGTCATGGGGTTCCAGGAGCATTGATGACAATTTTAGCAAATAATTTACTTAAGAATGTAATCAAACATCAGAAAAAAACCAATCCAAACGATATTCTGCAAGCCTTGGATGAACTTCTTTTTGATGAATTTAATCAAAACAATAAAATTCAGCGCGCAGACGGAATGGATATTTCACTCTGTGTTTTTGATTTTGAAAATAAAAATTTGGCATTTTCCGGAGCAAATCATTCTCTACTCATCAAAAAAAATAATCTAGATGATTTAGTTGAAATAAAAGGAGAACGTTTTCCAATTGGTCTCTATCATGACGTACACAAAAAATACGTTACCACTCATATTTCTTTTGAAAAAGGAGATCAATTTTTTCTATTTTCGGATGGAATTGTCGATCAATTCGGTGGACCTAAAAATAAAATTTTAGGGAAAAAATTCACAAAAAAAAAGATTCAAAGAATTATTAACCTCAGTTCGATTATTAAAATTGGATTCAGACCGCTTAGAAACAATG
>CAZHLZ010000088.1:0-12049 GCA_964532475.1 uncultured Chitinophaga sp. | reverse complement strand
ATACTTCTTCTTGGACAGGCGACAATGTTGCTTCCTGGGAACATTTGTGGGTTGCAAACATCCAAGTGCAACGCATGAACATCAGTGGAATTGGTTTTACGGGTTCTGATATTGGAGGATTTGCAGAACAACCTACAGCAGAATTGTTTGCAAGATGGGTACAATTAGGAGTTTTTCATCCATTTTGTAGAGTGCATAGTTCTGGTCATCATGGAGAACAAGAACCTTGGTCTTTTGGGAAAGATGTAACTGATATTGTACGAAATTTCATTGAAATTAGATATACTTTATTGCCATACATTTACACGATGTTTTGGGAATACATAACTCATGGAACTCCCATGATAAAGCCTTTATTTTATTATGATCAAGAGGATACACAAACCCATTTTAGAACGGATGAATTTATTTTTGGAAATCACATTTTGGTGTGTCCAATTTTAGAACCAAATACACTTGGAAGAAGAATGTATATTCCTCGTGGAACGTGGATTAATTGGTGGACAGGTGAACGAATAGAAGGAGGTGAAGAAGTTTGGGTAGATGCAACAATTGAAACCATTCCAATTTTCATCCGTGAAGGAGCTTGTATTCCGAAATATCCAGTGCAGCAATATGTAGGGGAAAAGAAAATTGAGGAATTGCAAATCGATGTTTATTTTTCGCTGGAAGAGACAAAATCTCGCATATATGCAGATGGTGGTGATGGCTACGATTACAAAAAAGGACGTTTTTCCTTGAGAACTTTACAAGTTTCTGGACGTCCTGAAAGTTTGGTGATAAATCAGCACAAAGAAGGAGATTTTGATGCAGAATATCAACTTTTCAAATTGGTGATTCATAACTTACCTTTTGAGGTGAAAAGCATTTATGCAGATAATAAAACAGCACAATTTACTTCCACCCAAAATGGAAATGTGCATGAATTAATTATTGATAAAAACTTTAGTCAATTACATATTACTGCGGAGAAAAAGGCTTAAGGGTTCTTCGATAAAAATAATAAAAAAACATCTTTGTGGTTTTCAAATTGAAGGTCATGAAGATGTTTTTTTTTAAAGACACATGTAGATTCTTCCAAATCTTATGAATTCTAATAAAAATCGCATTATCAAAATAGAAATTTAAAAACCTAGTGAAAATCGAAAATTGTTATTTTTTTTGGGTACGATAAACGATAAAAGCAAGAAATAAATGCAACAAGGAACAGATATTTTATTTTTCAATGATATCAAAATGATGTCATCTGAATCACCACTAAAGCAATTCGACGGTGTACTTATTGGCACTAAAAACTACGTTTTAATTATTCCAAAAAGAACAGTAGGATTTTATTATTTAGTCACAACCTTTAAAAGTCATGCCTATTTTATAGATCATTCGGTGGAAGATGGTTGTGCAAGACTTATCGCAGAGGCAGAATCCGTTGAAGCACTTTAAAACACTTTCATAGCTCTTTTGGAAGACGACTCAAAATACGTACACAAGCTATCAGATAAATTGTGGGTGAAATTGAACAAATTTTTCAGCACCTTTAATTTTAGATTTGGAAAAACAAAAATGAATTGGTCTGCATGTGTTATCAAAGGAAAAGATAAAGGAAATTCACTTAAAGCATTTTATGCCAACTTACTAGAAAAATGATTTCTAAACAAAGGTTTGTTACAGTTCATGATGAAAAGGTAAACTCAATTTGCAAGGTATGTAGTAAGGAAACGGAAATAAGTTATCAACTGCAACAGAAGTATTTTACAATTTTAGCCTTGCCCCTATTTCCAATGGGGAAAATTGTATATTGGTCTTGTAAATCTTGCTCAGTAATCAAGGAACTAAAATCAGGCGCAACAAAAACACTCGATAATTTCGAACAAGACATTTTAGAAAATTTAAAGACTAATCATAAGAGCCAAATTGATCCACGGAATTATTGGGGGAGCATTTTGATATGTATATTTATTTCCTTTATAACCTGAGATTCGATTGTGAAATTGAAATTCAGATTGACATAAAAGCCTGTTAGACAGGGTGTTCACTTGAGAGTTTAGCTGGCTAAATTGAGGGGGGGGGAACGAAGTATAACTGGATTTTATTCAAAGCACTTAATTACTCCATTGATAAACAGCTGTTTACCTCTTAATGCATCTTTAATTTATCCCGATACATCTTCAACTGTATTACTCGTAACTCATTATTTATAAGCGGTCTGACCGCACTGTAGAGACGCAGTCAATTCAATTTTAATAATCGAACTCAGGTTAATAAGTTGAAAATAAGTTCAGAATTATTTACTTCATCATCAACAATTAGTGCTTTTATCATAATTTAAAAACCTCAGTTCGATTGTAAAATTGAAATTCAGATTGACATAAAAAACTGTTAGTCAAGGCGTTTAATCGAAGGTTTAGCGGGCTAAATCGAGATTGAACAACGCTGAATAACTGATTTTTATGCAAAGCATATTGTTATCCCACTGATAAACAACGATTTACTTCAAAACCCTTTCTTGATTTATCCCGATAAATCTTCAAAAGTGTTATTCGTAACTCATTGTTTCTAAGCGGTCTGAATCCAATTTTAATAATCGAACTGAGGTTAAAAAGTTTAAATGGAATTTCAAAAATTACTCGAACACCAGTTTTATTACTATTTTCTGAGGCAAGGTCATGAATTTCAATTTCAAAATTTGATTTCGATGTCAAAAATAGATTATTAATCCTTTCTTGGTTAATTAAAATTGCTAAAGATTGATGAGATTTGGTTTTATGTTTTATAGATTCTTGCAAACCAATTCCATTATCTTCAATTTCAAATCGTAAATTGGATCCATTTCGATTTATTCGCACAAAGATTTTTCCTTGATTTTTTGAGTGAAAAATACCATGTTCAATCGCATTCTCAATAAAAGGTTGAGCTAGCATTGGTGGAATTTCAACTTGACTTTTGTTTAGGTTTTTGTCAATTTCAATTTGATATTCAAATTTTTTATTGAAACGAAATTGTTGCAATTGAAGGTAGTTTTCGAGAAGTTTAATTTCAGAATCCAAACTAATACTTTCTTTTCTTGAAAATTCTAAAATCATCCGCATTAATTCTGCAAATTGCGACAAATAGGTTCCGGCGGTTAAACCATCATCCTTAAAGATACAATTTTGTATCGCATTCAAAGAATTAAAAATAAAATGTGGATTCATTTGAGTAACCAACAATTTTTGCTTCAAAATATTACTTTTTTGTTCGGCAATTATCTTTTTTTGTTTGGTACTTCTATAACTGTAAAAACTAACAAAACCAATCAAGAATATCAAAAATGAAACACACAAAATCCAAACATTTTTGTAGAAAGCAGCCTTTTCCGTTTTTGATTTCGCTAATAATACTTTTTTCTCATAATAATATTTTAATTGCTCTTGGGCAAGCGTATTTATAATTTCACTTGAATTTTCTTTATTAACTAAGGCTACGTATTTTTCTAAAAGTTCTAAAGATTTGGTGTTTTGACCAAGTGATTTTTAAATTTCATATAAAAGTAAATTGGAGCGTTCAATATCATAATTTAATTTTAATTTTTCAGCAATTTCCTATGACTTTGTTACATAGTTTAAGGCTAACTTTGCTTCTTTTTTTTGAACAAAAATTATCCTACCAATTAAATAATTAATAGTACAAACGAAACCTTCTTGTCCTTCAAATTCATAAAGTCGAAGGCTATTTTGATAGTGTTCTAGGGCCTGATCTGTCTGCAATAATTCATCTGCCAAAACACCTATTTGTAATTCTATTAATCCTAATTCATAATTCGCTAAATTTTCCCTATACTTTTCAGCCTTAGCTAAATAAGATTGAGCCTCCTTGAATTTACGCTGTGTGATCAGGCAATCTGAAATCTCACAGTAAGTCAAACACAAACCATCAATTTGATTACATAATTTATAAAATTTTGCAGATTTTTTATAAAGTGGTAAAGCTTTAGTGAGTTGGTTTTGAGAAGAGTAAATCTCGGCTATTCCTGAATAACAATCTGCAACGCCTAAAAAAAGTTTATTCTTTTCATACAATCGTAAGGACTTATAAAAACGAGCAATTGCACTTTTGTAATCCCCTTCAAGTGTGTAAATTTTGCCCAATTCATACAAAACATCTGCTTCTTTGACGCTTAATTTTAATTCGGAAAAATACTTAAGAGCTTTTATTTGACTATTTTTTGATTTTTTTAGTTGAGACAAATTAAAATAGTGAATTCCTTCAATATAATAGGATTCACCGATTGACTTTTTAAAAAAATCTGGGTCACCATTTTTATCTTGTATTCTGTTTAATTGTTCGATCGAAATTTCTTTTCTTTTTTGATTTAAGTCAAAACTAGATTCATCTTCTGATAATTTTATGATTTCTGAAATGATAATGATTCGTTCCCTATCACTTTTACAAGTCTTCAATTTTGATTTTAAATGCGACAGATCTTGTGCTTCAGTTAAAAAACTCAAGCCAAAAACAACAACTATGAAAATCAGCAAATTCATAAAAGCATTTTATCTTAAAATCATTTTAATTTTTTCATAATCTGAGATAAATCTTGACGAATTTCTTGAATAGATTTAGCCACATGTCCTTCATCAATTTTAACTTCTGGTAAATCTGGAGAAATATAATTTACGAATTTCCAAATTTCAAGAACTTTTTTGGCATCAACCTGATATGGTTTGTAAAATGGATTGGTAGAGTGTAACGTAAAAGTTTGATTTTCAGTTAAATTATTGTAAACAACTTTAAAAACGATTCCATCTTCTTCCGTAATAATAATACATGGAGTTTCGTTTTTTATTAGCATCCAATTTTGAACAAATTCCGCAACCACAAATGAACCTTCAGAAACAGGCGGCATGCTATCTCCTTTAATTGGAAATGAACGGTATTTTCTATCACGAGATAAAAATGGTAAACTAAAAGTAGGAAGTACTTTCAAATATTCTGGATCTGAATAACCTAATGCGTAACCTGCTCGTGCTTTTTCAGGAATCATTTCAATTAATTCTTCATCATTCTGATTGACCGTGTTAGTCAATACACGCAAATTTTTCCCAGAATAATCCTGACGATTATGAATTTCTTTATCTAAATTTTCTGGCGCAATTAGAGATAAATCTTTTTTCAAAATAATATCTAAAGAAATTTCATAAACTTCACTGATCAATACTAAGGTAGAGATGCTTGGCTCCGCAACGTTATTTTCGTAACCACTATAACTTGAGCGAGTCAATTTCAGAATGGAAGCCATTTCTTCTTGAGAATTCCCGAAATGTTTTCTCAATATTTTTAAATTCGTACCAATTTGCATAACGTAATTTTGACGTGAAATTAATCAAAATTTTCAATAAAACAAATTATTTGACTACTTTTTAATCAACCTGAAGGGGTTTTCCAATTTTTTTCGCATAAACAGCAGTAAATTTTGCACCAAGAAATATGATATGCGAGGAGTAATACATCCAAACTAAAATCACCAAAATTGTACCTGCAAGTCCACCATCACGTGCAAAAAAGTAATTTGTTAAATAATATTTTATTAATAATTGTCCGATATAAAGTAAAATTGAGGTAAAAACACTTCCAGCCAAAGCTATTTTCCATGGTACAATAGCATCATGTAAATACTTGAAAATCAACACAAAAATTATTACATTAGATAAGATTACCAAGATATGTTGCGCAAAAACATAGAGAAACCACATTAAAGTGTCAATTTCTCCCAAAATTTGTGTTCCAAATGAGATGACGATAGTTTGCGCGAAATAGGTAATGATAACAACGAATCCGAAAAAAGTGAGCAAAATAATTGATTTCAGACGAGCCATTAATCCAGATAAAAACTCTTTTTTTCTACTATCGAATTTCTTTTCAATGTCAAAAAACTCATTGATACTGAATTTCAAGGAATTAAATAGTGCTGAGGAAGAAAACAAGATCACAAAAATCCCGATTAATTGCATTACAATATTCCCTTTTTCAAAATCTACATCATTCAAAAAATCAATGATTCCGGCAACATCGCTTATTCCAATATTTTCTTTCAAAAACTTGGCGATGATTGTTACCATCGTTTCTTGTCCAATTATTTTCCCAAAACTAACAATACTTAGGTAAATAATTGGAACTAAAGTCAAGACAGTATAATAGGACAATGCAGCGCAATGAATAAATAATTTTTCCTTAAAAAATTCAACAATTGTCTCCCTGAAAAGGTCAAAAATTTCCTTATAACTAAGCTTGCGATCTAGTTTAAATATAAATTTCTTCATTTTTTAACAACTATTTCTTTAATTTCCTCAAAATCGATCTCGTCTTTGTTTGCAAGAAATAATTGTTGATTTCCGCTTTTAAATAATCCGAGTGAATAATTTCCGTAAAATAGTTTCTTTATGAATTTCACTGAAATTGCAATTTCATTTTCTGAACTTTTCAATTTGAACTGATTTGGGCGAAACAATAATTCTTTTCCCTTAATTTTTATGCGATTAATTTCGCCAAAAAAAAGTGCTTCCTGATAAGATTTTGGATTGAAATAAAATTCTTTTGGTTCGTCCATCCGATGGATTACACCTTCATCAAAATAGGCGATTTTCGTGGCTAAACTCAACATTTCAGCTCCATCGTGTGAAACCAAAATCATGGTAGTTTTGCGAACTCTTTTTAATTCAATTAAATAATTTATTAATTTCCTCTTTATGTGCGCATCCAAATGTACGAAAGGTTCATCCAATAGAAGAACTTTTGGTTCCAAAGCTAGTGATCTAACCAAAGATAATCGTTGTTGTTCGCCACCGGAAAGGTGAATTGCTTTTTGATTTTTCAGATTTTGCAAATCAACTAATTCTAGCAATTCCTGAATAAAATTTTCTTGAATATCTTTTTTTAAATGTGCCGTTTTTACTTTCACATTCTCATAAACGGTATGATAAATATCCAAGCCAAAATCTTGGTTTACAAGCTGAATTTCTGTGTTTCCTGCAATTAATTTATCTTTCGGTCCTAGAATTAATGCACCATCAAGCAGTACTTTTCCAGTATCCGCATCCAATAAACCAGCAATGATTTTCAGCATGGTTGATTTTCCAGCACCACTTGGACCAACAATTCCGAAAAAATCACCCGTTTTTAGCGTGAAATTAATGTTATTTAAGATTTTTTTCTCCCTTGAAAAGGAAATTTTATCCAGCTTCAGCATATTAAAAAATCAATTCTTTTGGGAATTCCTTGGATGCAATGTACACTCCAGGAGTAGGATTCCCGAAAGGCTCGTAATCTTTTATGTAAACCCTAATTGCATTTTCCTCCTGCTTAAAATCTGCCAATATACTTTCTGAAACTCCTAAAAACGCCTGTTGATCGTCCGAATTTACAATGGAAATCAGAAACATTTTTGTTACTTCATGAGAGAAACTTTCGCCGTTTGGAAGTTCCCCGTTTAAAGGTAAAATTCCTTCTCTTAAAATTTCAAAGGATTTTACATTATCAATTTCCAACTCATCCTCCCATTCATATTTTGGATTATTTTCTGATTCCTCCCCATTAAAATTTGCTTCTGCATATTCTGGCGAGAAATGTTCATTCAAAAGGTAAAAATGTAAGGATAGCTTCATTTAATTAAGATATTTGGAAAAATTATGTTCCAAAATTAATCTTTTTAACTTAGAAAGGCAAAAAGATTTCTTGCAAAAAAACAATTATTTCTTGTATTTTAGCTTTTAACCTCGATTAAATAAACGATAAAATCATTAATACATTTTGAGCAAACGATCATTTTTAGATTTTTAAGTTAATAAGAAATCAATAACCTGACTAAAAATAGTTCTGGTACCATTAATGTCCCTTTTTGTTATGAAAAACTGAAAATAAAATTAGAAATCGCTTATAATTGACCGCGTAGCAGCGACGAAAGTCAATTAGCTGCAAGCTCTGCCGATAAATATCGGTAGAAAATTATCGATTTATAATGAATGAAAGTTTTGAGAAACAAATAGGACTAGCCTTTTTGCTTACTTTTTTGGCAATGAAAAAAGTAAGAAGATAATTATTTGTTTTTCATAGTTTTAAGCTTAATGGAAGAATTGTTAATTCTAATTAAGCCAAAGAATATTTTTACTTCTTTTTGAGAAGTTATTAACTTGCAAAGTTAAATCTTCCTTTTATCCCTCAGATTCAGTTCTAAATGCTTAATTTTGCACTTTTAAAAATCGCATGCAAGTAGTTGAAATTAGAAAGGCAAAAACAGGATCCATTGAACGAAAACATCCTTGGATTTTTTCTGGGGCCATTGAAAGTGATACCTCAAAAATTAATGAAGGAGATCTCGTAAGGGTTGAAATGCGCGGAAATTTTCTAGCGATTGGACATTTTCAACCAAGTACCATTGCCGTTCGAATTTTAAGCTTTGAGGACGAGCAAGTCGATGCGACCTTTTTTGAAAAAAGAATAAAATCGGCTGTAAACTTGCGTTTGAAATTAAATTTATTGAGCAAAACCAACTCAATTTTCAGACTTGTTCATGGCGAAGGAGATTCTTTACCCGGATTAATCGTTGATTTCTACAATGGTGTTGCTGTGATTCAGTGCCATAGCATTGGGATGTACCATTCTTTAGAGTTAATTTCTGCGGCTTTGCAAAAGGTTTTAGGCTCCAATTTAATTGCTATTTATTCAAAATCTTCTGATACCTTGCCTGAGAGAATCAATGCTGAAAATAAATATATTTTTGGTACTTGTGAAACACCACACATTGCTCTTGAAAACGGAATTAAATATGCAATTGATTGGTTTACAGGTCAAAAAACGGGTTTTTTCATTGATCAACGAGAAAATAGAGCCTTACTTCAAAAATATGCCTTGGGTAAAAAAGTGTTGAATACTTTCTGCTATTCTGGAGGGTTTAGTTTGGCTTCCATTCAGGGAGGAGCGACATTTGCACATTCGTTGGATAGTTCAAAAAAAGCAATTGAATTAACTGATCAAAATATTGCCTTAAACGGTATGACTTCCAAAAACAAATCGATAGTGGCTGATACCATGTTTTATATCAAGGAGTTGCCGGAAGAATACGATATTATTGTTTTGGATCCGCCAGCATTCGCAAAACATAGAGACAAAAGACATCAAGCGATTCAAGGCTACAAACGCTTAAACGCTCACGCTATACGACAAATAAAACCGGGAGGATTAATTTTTACTTTTTCATGTTCGCAAGTCGTAGATAAATCCCTTTTCACCAACACAATTATTGCAGCTGCTATTGAAAGTGGACGAAATGTAAGAATAATTGAACAAATTCATCAACCAGCAGATCATCCAATTAATGCTTTTCATCCTGAAGGAGAATACTTGAAAGGTTTGGTTATTGAGGTGGAATAGAGTCAGTAGTTTAGAATGAAGAATGGAGAATTAAGAATGGATAAAATTGAGCGCTTAACAATAAAGTAAACAAGGAAGAATTTAATTGCGTATTTTAAAATTTATGCTATATTATAAAAACAAAAATTGAAAGTATTAGACTTAAAATATAGTACGATTTTAGCGGTTGCATTGCCATTGATGGTTTCAAGTTTCATTCAATCAATTGTATTGCTAACCGATGTTGCTTTTTTGAGTCGTTACAGTACTTTAGCCTTTGACGCAAGCGGAAACGCAGGTTTATTGTATGTCACAGTTTTTGTTTCTTTGGCAGGAATGAGTGATGGAGCCCAAATTTTAATTGCACGAAGAATTGGACAAAAAAAACCAGAAGCAGTTGGAAGAATTTTTGGAACATCATTAACTACTTTAGCACTCATTGGTGTCATGATGTTCGTTATTTTACAATTTCTTGTTCCTTATTTTTTGCCGCAATATTCAAAACATCAAGACTTAGCAGAAGCACAAATTTCCTTCTTAAATATTCGAAGTTACAGCTTGTTTTTTGCCATCATAACACTTTCTATTCAAGCTTTTTTCTTTGCAATAGGAAAAACGTGGGTCATATTAATTAGTTCAATTCTTGTTGCGTTTTCCAATATTATTTTGGACGCACTTTTCATTTTTGGCTGGAAATTTATTCCAGAAATGGGCATTGAAGGTGCAGCATTAGCCTCAACTTGTGCAGATGGTTTAGGAATGTTGTTTCTCACAATTTTTCTATTAAAATCGAAAGAAATCAAAGAATTTGGACTTTTGAAACACTTAAAGTTTCAATGGGAATCCTTCAAAGAACTACTAAAAGTGGGTACGCCATTATTTTTGCAAGGATTTTCTGCTTTGGTAACTTGGACCATTTTTTTTACA
The DNA here is from genome assembly GCA_964532475.1 of uncultured Chitinophaga sp. Lineage (GTDB taxonomy): Bacteria > Bacteroidota > Bacteroidia > Flavobacteriales_D > Crocinitomicaceae > M2408. Next base: position 1,741 of record CAZHLZ010000088.1, on the reverse strand, counting down.
TGGATTGAACAAATGAGTAAAGACGATTTAACCATTTCTCAAAACATTCGTTCCATCTATTTCCTCGCTTTTGTCCCAATTTGGGGTTTTGCAGCGACTACAAAAACATATATTTCACAATACATTGGTAAAGGTGATTTTGAATCTCTAAAAACCATTCAACGAAAAATTCAACTATTAACCTTGCTTTTTGTAATCGTATTTTTTCATGGAGCCATTTTTTACCCTGAAAAATTAATTGGCATGATCAATCCAAGTGAAGGACACATTGCTGAAAGTGCCAAAATTTTACGATTTATTACGGGTTCAATATTAATATTTGGTCTAATTTCCGTTAAATTCCAAACAATTAACGGCTCAGGAAATACAAAAGTCAGTTTGTTAATTGAAATAATTAGTGTGGTAATTTACATGTTTTCCAGCTTTATACTTATTAAAGTTTTAAAACTTGAAATCTTTTGGGTCTGGTCTGTAGAATACATTTACTTTATCAGTTTGGGAGTTTTATCGATCGGATATTTACGATTTTATGATTGGAAAAAGAAGGTGATTTAAACCTTATAAAAGTAAGTTAATTGAACGATTTGATAGCCTAGTTTAGCTTGTGATTCTTATTCATTTTTTTATAGATGAAAATGGTTGATTATTAGCTAATATTTTTTTCTTAATTTAGAGCTAAAATTTTACGATGTCAAAAAACTATTTATTACTAGTTGCCCTTGCTGTGAACTGTTTGGCTTTTTCACAGAATTTACATGAACATTTAATTGAAACTGGACAAGCATTTGATGTATCAAAAGTTCATTCAGCTGATATAGAAGGCGATGGAGATTTAGACGTTTTTACTGTTCAAAATCTAAATAACATTGATTGGTATGAAAATTTAGGAAATGGAAATTTTTCTTTCCAACGAATTATTTCAGGTGATGCCATGGGGATTCGAGATGTAAACACGGGCGATTTTGATCAGGATGGAGATTTAGATGTGGTTTCTGCGTCAATTGATGACAGTAAAATTGCTTGGTATTTAAACTTAGGAAATGGATATTTTTCAAGCTCATTGAATGTTGACATAAACCTTCTTGGTGCCGTTGATGTGGAAGTTTATGATGTAAATAATGATGGAAAACTAGATATTCTTGCAGCAGGACAAATTGAAGATCATCTTGTATGGTATCAAAATCATGGAAATGGTCAATTTTCTGAAAAACAAATTATTGGCTCCTTCACCGGAATTACTAATATTAAATTGGGCGACATTGATAATGATGGTTTTAAGGACATTCTTGCCTATTCTGGTTCTGGTTATTCAGTAGTTTGGTGGAAAAATAATACAATCGGTGGTTTTGATTTTGTTGAAACCATAAACACTTCTTCTGCAGATACACGTTCCACGGTCTTGTCCGATTGTGATGGCGATGGAGATTTAGATGTAATAATTGCGAATGCTACCAGCGTAAAATTGTACAAATATTCAAACGGCAATATCTTTTTACCAACAACACTTTATTCCAATAATGACATTTTTACAATGGCTTCTGCGGATGTTGACAATGATGGAGATCAGGATTTTGTTTATGGTGAAGCGCCTACGGATGGTTTTGAATTGGGCTTTTTTGAAAATAATGGAAGCGGATCCTATACTTGGATTTCATTTTCAAACACAAGAGAATATGTTTTTTCTTTGAATGCTGAAGATTATAACAACGATGGTTTGATTGATATAATGTGTGACAATGCA
>CAZHLZ010000087.1:0-12052 GCA_964532475.1 uncultured Chitinophaga sp. | reverse complement strand
ATGTACTTTTATAAACTATTTTGTGTAAAAATATAAAATTAAATTAATTTTAAGGCAAATTTAATAAACAATATAGATACCATTATGGAAATGCAAAACTCCCAAAACTTTATAAATAGTAATAAAGATCGTTTTTTAAATGAATTAATTGATTTACTTAAAATCCCGTCTGTGTCAGCTGATCCAGCCTATGCAAATGATGTAAAACTGGCTTCAGATAATGTCGCAAAAAGTTTAAAAAATGCTGGTTTAGATATGGTGGAAATTTTCCCAACTAAAGGTCATCCAATTGTTTATGGTGAAAAAATAATTGATGTAAATTTACCGACCGTTTTGGTTTATGGACATTATGATGTGCAACCAGCTGATCCGATTGAATTGTGGACAAGCCCCGCTTTTGAACCCGTGATAAAAAAAACAGATATTCATCCTGAAGGTGCAATTTTTGCTCGTGGAGCTTGTGACGATAAAGGTCAAATGTTTATGCATGTAAAAGCGGTTGAAGCTATGATTGCTACCAATGAACTTCCTTGCAATGTTAAGTTCATGATTGAAGGGGAAGAAGAGGTTGGAAGTGTAAATCTTGGTTCATTCACCTCTGAAAATAAGGACTTGTTAAAAGCAGATATTATTTTGGTTTCCGACACAGGAATGCTAGCGAATGATACTCCTTCGATCACAACAGGTTTAAGAGGTTTAAGTTACGTAGAAGTGGAAGTTACAGGGCCAAATCGTGATTTACATTCTGGACTTTATGGTGGTTGTGTTGCAAATCCTATCAACGCTTTAGCAAAAATGATTGCTTCGCTACATGATGAAAATAATCACATTACAATCCCTGGTTTTTATGAAAAAGTAGACGAACTTTCCCAAGAGGAACGAAATGAAATGGCCAAAGCTCCTTTTAGTCACGAAAAATATTGTAAAGCATTAGATATTGCTGACGTTTCTGGTGAAAAAGGTTATACAACTCCTGAAAGAGGATCGATTAGACCCACCTTGGATGTAAATGGAATTTGGGGTGGTTACACAGGTGAAGGTGCAAAAACAGTTATTGCTTCTAAGGCGTATGCTAAGATTTCAATGCGTTTGGTTCCACATCAAATGCCTGATGAAATTACAGAATTATTTCAAAAACATTTTGAATCGATTGCTCCTCAAGGTATTAAGGTGAAAGTTACTCCGCACCATGGGGGGGAACCAGTAGTTACTCCAATTGATTCTATTGCGTATCAAGCTGCTAGTAATGCCTATGAAAAAACTTTTGGGAAAAAACCAATTCCTGTGAGAAGTGGTGGAAGTATTCCAATTATTGCTCTTTTTGAACAAGTTTTGGGACTAAAAACAATTATGATGGGCTTTGGCTTAGACAGTGATGCGATTCATTCACCAAATGAACATTATGGATTATTTAATTTTTACAAAGGAATTGAAACCATCCCTCATTTCTACCATGAATTTAATAAATTATCAAACTGATGAAATTCCTAATTCCTCTCTTATTTTTAAGTTTATTTTTTGTTTCCTGTGAATTTGAAGAACCAAGTTTTTCAGGAATGGAAAGTTATAAGATTGAAAAATTTGAAAATAACGAATTGTTGGTGAACCTTGTCTTCAAACTAAAAAATGAAAATGGATTTAACATCAAAGTAAAACCTTCCAAATTAAATTTATTTGTTGAAGATACACAAATGGCAACCATTTTTTTAGACAAAAAGGTAAAATTCAAAAAGAAAAGGGAAGGAACTTACGAAAGTAAATTAAGAATCAAATTGGTTGATGGTGCCATGTTTTCCATGTTGAAATTTGCTGGTAAAAAAGAACTTAAACTCCGTTTTGAAGGAAAAGTCAAAGGTGGCGTTTTTATATTCTCAAAAAAAATCCAAGTGGATGAAACGAAAACTGTTTCTACAGATAAATTTAATATGCAGAACTTGTTTAAATAAAGATTTTGTCTAAAAAAATACTGCCCAAAATGTCCATAGAATTACTTGATTTTAAAATTCTTGAAAAAGGAAAATACGAGACTTATCTTAATGAAAATAAAATTTCTACTTTCCATGAATTAATTTCTTTTGTGCAAGCATTGCCTTATGGTAGAAATGAGAATAGATTCGATTTTTCACTTGTTTTCATAGAAAAAAAAGGCACTTGCTCAAGTAAACACGGATTACTGCAAGAAATTGTGGAAATCAATTCGATTCAAGAAATAGAATTAATGGTCGGTATATTTTTGATGAATAGAGATTTTCATCTCAAGGTAAAAGCGGTTTTAGAAAAGTATCATTTAGATCATATTCCAGAAGCACATTCATTTTTGCGTTTTCAAGGACAAAGATTTGATTTTACAAGTACAAAAAGCGAACTTTCAAAATTTGAACCATTTCTCGTTAGAGAACAAAGATGTGAATCTCAGCAACTAATTGATTGGAAACCAATGATTCATAAACATTATATAGAATCCTGGTTAAAAAGAAAAAATCTTCCCTTTTCTCCCGATGAAATTTGGAAAATTAGAGAAGAATGCATTGCAGCCATGTAGTTTTTACCTGATTAACAAAAAATTCCGTAATTTTGGTATAATAATAGCAAGAACTTATTGCATGTGCAAAATTATTTCCTTTACTTTTCTTATTGTTTTTCAAATGATTTTTACTCGTTTGAATGCACAAGTTATTGAAAGTAACCATCAATTATTATGGCAAATTACAGGAAATGGATTAAAAAAGCCAAGTTATCTTTTTGGAAGTTATCATTCCAATGATCCCCGAGTTTTTAAACTTTCTGATAGCACTTATTCTGCTTTATATCAAGTGGAAGGATACGTTCTGGAAGCAGATATTTATCAGTTGTTTTCACAATTTGATATGCGATTAGATGCTGTTGACTTAAAATTTGATGCAAATGGAAATCCATATACGAGTAATAAAAAAGCAGGTCTAACTAAATATGGAACTGAAGACGGAAGACCGCAATTTTTAGACCTCTATTTTCAACAATTGGCCTACAATCTTAAAAAAGATTTTTACCATTTGGAAACTATTGAAGAACAGATGGAAGCCTTTGAATCTGTTTACGAAAGAACGCCAACCCAAAAGAGTTTACAACAGTTAAAATTGGTGCAAGATAAATTGTTACTTGCTTATCTACGAGGTGATATTGAGCAGGTTAAAAGTATTATTCAATCCCAATTGAGCGATTCAAAAAATGCGTACGATCGATTAATTGTAAGTAGAAATGTTAATATGGTAAATGGGATTGATAGCTTAATTAGGAAAAAACCACTTTTTATTGCAATTGGTTGTGGGCATTTAGCTGGTAATGAAGGTGTTATTTCCCTTCTACGGAAGAAAGGTTATTACTTAAGGCAGGTGGTTGCTTCTTATTCTGAAAATAAAACTGTGGCAGAAAGTAAGATTTTGGCACAAAATAAATATAAATATCAGGATTCCACCTACAAATTTTCCGCAATTTTTGGTGGGAAACCAATTCTTGATACGAGCCTGAATGTTTTCCGCTTGGTTTATCAAGAAATGGGACAAGGAAATACCTACATTATTGAAATAGAAAAATTAATGGATGAAAATTTAGCTGAGTACGCTGCTGATGTGATTGATTTACCCGAAGAATCAAAAGTTCATGAAATACTTCACCAAAACAAAATTCAAGCCTTCGAGGGAATTGGTTATGAATTTAATGCTGGTTTGAGCTGGAAACGAGTTTTCATTATTAATGGTAATTTGGTAAAATTGATTTGCTACGGCGGAAACAAATTTATGAATTCAAATCGTCCTAAAAACTTCTTTAATCAAGTAAGTTTTGAGTAAAAAATTCATTAATAGCAAAATACTTATTAAAAAAAATTAAATTTGTAACTTAATAAACTAAATTTCAACGTTTCAAAATGAAAAAATTAATCATCATTGCCCTAGCATTTTGCTCAATTCAAATGAATGCACAAGGTTTAAAAACTCCTGCAAAAAGTCCTTTAGCGTCTGTTAAACAAGCTGTTGGTTTGGGAGATGTAAGTGTAGAATATTCTCGTCCAAGTAAAAGTGGAAGAACAGTTTTTGGAGATGTTGTGCCTTTTGGTGAACTTTGGAGAACAGGAGCAAACGCTTCAACTAAAATGACCTTTACGGAGGATGTTAAAGTGAATGGTCAAGCTTTGAAAGCTGGAACTTATGCAGTTTATACCATTCCTAACAAGGAAGATTGGACCATTATTTTTAATAAAAATTTAACACTTTGGGGTTCTGACGGTTACTCTGAAACGGAAGATGCAGCAAGAATTTTGGTAAAAACTCAAAAAATTTTAGACCTTGTTGAAACCTTTACAATTCAATTTACTAATACTAAAACTACCCAGATTACAACAGAATTTACTTGGGAAAACACAAAGGTTTCTTTTGACATCACGGTAGATATCGACGAAAAATTGATGAAAAATATCGAAGCTGCAATGGCGCAAGATAAACGTCCTTATCACCAATCAGCGCAATATTATTATGACAACAAAAAGGATATGAATAAAGCTCTTGAATGGGCGACTAAAGCTTTTGAGTTAAATCCAAGTGCATATTGGTCAGGTTTATTGAAAGCAAAAATTCAATTTGAATTAAACGACAAAAAAGGTGCAATTGCTACTGCTGAACAAGTGAAAAAATTAGCAGAAGAGGATAAAGATCCAGCTTACGTTAAACAAGCAGAGGAATTAATTCAAAAAGCAAAATCTAAATAAAATTTACAGATTTGCTGGTTATAAATTACAGATTGCGACGTTTGCGAGAAATTCATTTTGAAAGTCAAGCAACCTGGAATTTGACAATTTGTAATCTTCAATCATAAAAGAAGATGGAAGTAAAAGTTATAAATAAGTCGAATCACCCTTTGCCTCAGTATGAAAGTTCTGGTGCTGCGGGTTTGGATTTAAAAGCAAATATTTCTGAAAAACTGGAACTTAAGCCGCTAGAACGCGTATTGGTAAAAACTGGTTTGTTTTTGGAAATTCCTGAAGGATATGAAGCCCAGGTGCGCCCAAGAAGTGGTTTGGCATTAAAAAACGGAATTACCGTGCTAAATTCTCCAGGCACAGTGGATGCTGATTACCGAGGTGAAATTGGTGTGATTTTGGTAAACCTTTCTTCTGAAATTTTTGTCATAAATGATGGAGATAGAATTGCACAGCTGGTTTTTGCTAAAGTGGAACAAGCAAATTGGTTGGAGGCAGAAAATTTAAGTGATACAAATCGTGGTGCCGGTGGTTTTGGCAGTACGGGAAAATAAAACGATTAAATATTAATCAAAACTTGTAGTTATTAAAAATTATCACTATTTTTGATTAAAAATTCGTCAAAATGAATATAGGTAAAGCATTAATTGAAAAAATTGGATTCTCGCCAAAAGAGAATGCGGTTGGTATTTTTAAGAAAAAATACCCAAATGATTATTCAATTGATGTTGATTTCGAAAAAAAAGCATTTCATTTTGGAGGAAAAATTAAAGTTCAAGGTAAAGACATTCAAAACATAAACAAGCCAGAAGATTGGGTGGTTTTAGAATGTGTTGACCGACTTTTGGAAAAAGGTTACAAAGCAGAAAACATTACCTTAGAAAAAACTTGGGCTGCTGGGCATGGGACATCTGGAAGATTAGATATATGTGTGTCAAATGATGATGGATCAGAATATTTATTAATAGAATGTAAAACATACGGGAAAGAATTTGAAAAAGAATTCAATCGTATGAAAAAAGATGGTGGACAATTATTTACGTATTTTAAGTTCAGCAACAAGGCAGATATTATCATGCTTTATGCTTCTGAATTAAAAGGAAATGAACTTGTTTACCGAAATGAAATTGTAAAAATTGAAGAAGATTACCGTAGTGGTGATGTTAAAGATTTTTATGAAAAATGGAATAAATTAACGAAAGACAACGGAGTTTTTGAATCGTGGGTTAAGGCTTACAATTTTGAAAGCAAGGCACTTACAATTAAAGACTTAGAAGAAATTCGTCAAGAAGATAGCAGCTTTATTTTTAATCGATTTTTAGAGATTTTAAGACATAATGTTGTATCTGATAAAGGAAACGCTTTTAATCGAATTTTTACATTATTCCTATGCAAAATATATGATGAAAAAGACAAAGAAGGTACTGACAAAGAGCTTGAATTTCAATGGCTTGAAGGTGTAGATAATCATAAAACGTTTCAAATTAGATTAACAGATCTATATCAAAAAGGAATGTATGAATTTTTGGAGAAGCGAGTAACTGATCTCTCTGAAAATGAATTCAATAGAAAGTATCATTTCCTACAAGAATCTGAAAGAAGAAGCATCTTAGAGGAGTTCAGAAAAATTAGATTAGAAAAAAACAATGAATTTGCAATCAAAGATGTTTATGATGAACAATCATTCAATGAGAATGCAGTTGTTGTGAAAGAAATTGTAGAATTGTTGCAAGGATATAAACTTCGTTATACAAAAAAACAACAGTATTTATCTGATTTCTTCGAATTACTCTTAACTACTGGTTTGAAACAAGAATCAGGTCAATTTTTCACACCAGTTCCTGTTGCACAGTTTGTAATAAAGAGTTTGCCTTTTGATAAAATAATTGAAGAAAAATTACAAAAGGGAGAACGAGATCAATATTTGCCTTATATCATTGATTATTCAGCCGGAAGTGGTCACTTTATTACTGAATCGATGCATGAAGTTCAACGCATTTTGGATAAAACAAACGATTCAGAATTTAAGGCTGATACCAAGAGATTTATTGATAAAGCAAAAACCTTCCATTTTGACTGGGCATTTGATTATGTTTATGGAATAGAAAAAGATTACCGTTTGGTTAAAGTTGGAAAGGTTGGTTGTTACTTACATGGAGATGGCTTAGCAAACGTTATACATTCGGATGGGTTGGCACGTTTCGATCACCCAGATTACAAAGGAAAATTACTTCATAAAGACAAAGATTTTCCGCAAGACAATAAGCAATTTGATATTATAGTTTCAAATCCGCCTTATTCAGTTTCAGCTTTTAAGAATTCTGCTCGATCTTTTTACAAAGAAAACGAATTTCAATTATACGACCGCCTCACTGATAACAGCTCCGAAATAGAATGTTTATTCATAGAACGTACGAAACAGTTATTAAAAGATGGCGGAGTAGCGGGTATTATTTTACCAAGTTCAATTTTAAGTAATACAGGAATTTATTCCAAATCAAGAGAAATTATTCTACAATATTTTGAAATTATTGGAATTACAGAATTGGGTTCAAATACGTTTATGGCAACTGGAACCAATACTGTTACCTTGTTTTTGAGAAGAAGAAACAACTATGATAGTATTAACTTGCGTTTTGCAGTTGAAAAATTCTTTACAGATTTTCAAGATGTAACGCTCAACGGAATTGAAAAACCCGTTTCGAAATACGTAAATCATGTTTGGGAAGGCATTTCATTTGAAGATTATCTTTCATTACTGAAAAAAGAACCAAATAGTACTATTTTACAAAATGAAATCTTTGTAGAATACAAAAAGAAATTAAAAGTTAAGAACGAAAAAGAATTTTGGACAGTTCTTTTGGATAAAGAATTAGAAAAAATCTTTTATTTCATTTTAGCTTATCCTCAAAAAGTGGTATTGGTTAAAAGTGGAGAAAAAGATGCTGAAAAACGATTCTTAGGATATGAATTTTCCAACAGAAGAGGAAGCGAAGGAATTCACCCTATTCAACGAGGAAAAAACATTGAAGATTGTACGCAGTTATTCGATCCAGAAATTTTTGACAACCCAACAAAAGCGAGTACATACATATACAAAGCCTTTGCAGGAGATTACGATTTTGAGATTGATGAGGCCATGCAAAAAAATGTTTCTCGCCACAACTTAGTGGATATGCTCACTTTTGACCGAGTAGAATTTGAAAAAAACATTTCGCTTTCGGTTAAAAAAAAAGTGAGGTTTGAACAAATTTGGAATTCAGAGAATTTAGTTTTACTTTCTGAAATTTCGGAGATAAGAAAAGGATCATCAATAACAAAGGAAAAAACAAAAGAAGGTAGTATTCCAGTAGTAGCTGGAGGACAAGAACCAGCTTATTTTCATAATGAATCAAATCGTGATGGAAATGTTATAACCATAAGTGCATCGGGTGCTTATGCAGGATTTGTTAACTATTATGAAAATCAAATTTTTGCATCTGATTGTAATACGGTTATTTCTAAAGATGAAAATCAAATCTCTACGAAATTAATTTTTGAATTTTTAAAATCAATTCAAAAAGAAATTTATGGCTTACAAAGAGGACAGGCACAACCTCACGTTTACGGTGAAGATATATCAAAAATTAAAATCCCACTTCCACCAATAGAAATTCAAGAAAAAATTGTTTCTGAAATACAAGTTTTAGAAGCAAAAGAGATGATAGCGAAAGAGGAAATCAATGAGTTGAAATTATATACCAGAGAAATATTTAATTCTAATTATGAAACTATTCTAAAAAGATTTGATGAAGTTTGTGATTTAAAAGCTGGTGATTTTGTAAAAGTTGGAGATATAAGCAAAGAGAAAAAAGAAAATTTTTTTCCTTGTTATGGTGGTAATGGTTTAAGGGGTTATGTAAAAACTTATACCCATGAAGGTAAATATTCTTTAGTTGGAAGACAAGGTGCTCTATGTGGTAATGTTCATCTAGTTGAAGGTAAATTTCACGCAACAGAACACGCTTTAGTTGCAACTCCTTTAAATGATATTGATAAAAATTGGTTATTTCATAAATTAGTTTCTATGAATTTGAATCAATATGCTACTGGGACGGCTCAACCAGGTCTTTCTGTTATGAATTTAAAACCTATAGAAATTAATGTTCCACCACTTTCTGTACAACAAAAAATAGTCACAGAAATTGAAAAAATAGAAGAAAAGATTCAAGTTTTAGAAAAAGCCTTAACTTTAATCCCTAAAGAAAAAGAATTAATATTGAAGAAGTATTTGTAAATGAAGGTTAAAGACAAAATATTTATTAAAGATTGGCAGGAAATGAAGCCCTATAAGAGCCACTCTTCAACAGATTTATATTATTTGGGAATTTGTAATGAATTAAATCAGCAATTAAATTTTGCGAAAAAGGCTGACCTTTTTATTTCAAAAGAATATTTTAAAGATTTTGTTTGTTTTATTGTTTCATATTTTGAAGATGTGATTTCGGAAACTAATTTATTTGCTACTTTTAGAAAAAAACACGAAGAACTTTATGGAAAAGCACTTCCATTTTATACAATTGGTAAGGAAGATTATTTTGAAGATGAAGTAAATTTTGAAGATATTAAATTTTTAATATGGTATTTTGCTAATGCTTGTCAAAATGATAAAGTTTTAAATTCTGATTATTTTGTTATAGATTTAATGGCTGATGAAATTATAAAAGTTTTTTACAAACATTTTGAAACTGCTCCCGAAAACCTAAAGCTCAAAGAATCATACTTTCTTCATCAAACCGACGATTATTATGAAATAAGAGGATATGTTCAAAAGGTTTTAATGGGTTCCTATTTGTTTTATCCTGATATTTCTTACAAATACATGAAGGAGTTAGACGAATTAATAACTGAAGAAAAAAACAGCGACAGTTTGGAACAATATGTTAACGAATTAGTCGATTCTTTTACTTTAAATACATGTACACAACTTTTAAGCTTTAAAGCAAACGAGTGGTAGGCATACATACTTGGAGAAAATCATCCAAACTTTAATGACTTATTGAGCATAAAAAATAGAATTTCTGGCTTTTTCAAAATAAATGAAATTTTAGACTATTCCTATGTAATCGAACATATTGCAACCAAAGAAAAGGTTAATTTACAAAAAGAATCATTTGAATATATAATAAAGAAGAAAAGTATTGATGATATTTATTTTATAAATATTGTTAGCTTTAAGAATGAATATTGGTTTTCTGGCACTTGTTCAATATATGAATATGATGAAGAAATGGTAAAAACAATAGAAAAAGAAAGTCTTTTAAAAGATGAATTTAATTTTTTGCCAAAAAACAACATAAAAATTCAGGAGATTTTAAATAATCAACTAGTAATTTTTAACAAAATTAATGACAACAAATTGTTGAAGTATTTAAAAGGAAATGAAATTCAAAGTTTTATGAACAAGTTTTATTTGCTATATAATCAAACATTAAATAAAAACGTAAGTGATAATAATAATATAAATAATGATTTTGATTTTGATGAAGACGATATTCTAATTGTGTTTTTCAATATTAAATCTGGAATTGAAATTGCATATAATGTTCCTTTTGCTTTTCCAATAACATATCCATTTAAAGGGAATAGAGAGGAAATGTTAGATGATTTTTATACGGTTATTGTTGATGAAACAATTTCAACAGAGCTTGCAATTAAATCATATCACGAATTTTTAAGTTCAAATATAGAAGAAATTAAAGATGTATTTATTTTTTCTGACTTCGATTTTTTATTGCGTTTCTATAAAACAAAAGAATATTTTACAAAACCAAGTATTACATTAATATGAAAGTAATTATACCTATGGCAGGACGTGGAAGTAGATTGCGTCCACACACATTAACTATTCCCAAGCCTTTAATTCCTGTTGGAGGAAAGGCAATCGTTCATCGTTTGGTGGAGGATATTGCATCTGTTTGCAGTGAACAAATTACTGAAATTGGTTTTGTAATTGGCGATTTCGGTGCCGATGTTGAAAAGGAATTAATTGAAGTTGCTGCAAAATTAGGCGCAAAAGGTAAAATATTTTATCAATTGGAAGCCCTAGGAACGGCACATGCTGTTTTATGCGCTAAAGAATTGTTGCAAGGTCCAGTTGTTGTTGCTTTTGCAGATACGCTTTTCAAGGCTGATTTTAAAATTGATCCAAGTGTTGATGGAATCTTGTGGGTAAAACAAATTGAAGATCCTTCAGCCTTTGGTGTGGTAAAAATGAATTCAGATGGCGACATCATTGATTTTGTTGAAAAACCACAAACCTTTGTTTCTGATTTAGCTATGATTGGAGCATACTACTTTAAAAGTGGCGAGGAATTACACACTGAATTAGATTATTTAATCGACAATGCCGTTATCAAAAGTGGGGAATACCAACTTCCTGATGCATTGAGAAGACTGACAGAGAAAGGTAAAAAGTTTAAACCAGGTAAAGTTGATGAGTGGTTAGATTGCGGTAATAAAGAAGTAACTGTGCACACCAATCAGCGTGTCTTGGAATTCGATATGGAAAAAAATCTTCCATTGATTCATAATTCTGTGAAATTAATTGATTCCATCGTTATTCCTCCATGTTTTATTGGAGAAAATGTGCAAATCATTAATTCTATAATCGGACCTCACGTTTCAATTGGTGATAATTCGCAAATCAATCATAGTATTGTAAAAAATAGTATCTTGCAAAAAAATACCAATGTTAATTCTGCTAATATTGTGAATTCCATGATGGGAAGTTTTGCAAAATTTAAAGGAACTGCACAAGACATTAGTTTGAGTGATTATTCTACAATTGATTAAGATGAATTTGAGTTTCAGAATAGGTTTTGTCTGCTTTTCCTTTTTGATGTTGGGAATTGTTTCCTCTTGTGGAACAAAGAAGCATTCAACTACTGAAACTAAGCAATTAAGTCAAGCAGATTATCCGTATATTGAAAAATTTCATGAAGGCTTGCGTTTCAAACAGAAAGGACAGTTTCCCCAAGCGATTTTAGCTTTAGAGGCTTGTCTGCTTCAAAAACCGGAGGATGATGCCGTCTGTTTTGCACTTTCGCAATTGTATTTACAAACAAAACAACTCGCAAAATCGAGTGAAGCCATTCAAAAAGCGGTCAAAATAGATCCTAGCAATAAATGGTATTTACAAGAATATGCGTATATGCTTTTTGAGGCTCAAAATTTCAAAGAAGCAGCAAAAACGTTTAAAAAATTATCTGATATTGAACCAAATAATGTGGATTGGCTGTTTTCTTATGCTGAGTCATTGATGAGGTCTGGCGATTTGGC
>CAZHLZ010000086.1:0-12085 GCA_964532475.1 uncultured Chitinophaga sp. | reverse complement strand
GCTTTGTCCTTCCTTAGAAAATGAAATCATCAATGAAGCAAAAGAAAAAGCTGATTTAGAGGCAATTAAAATATTTTCAACCAATTTAAAACAATTATTATTGGCTCCACCTTTGGGTTCAAAACGCATTTTAGCACTTGATCCAGGATTTAGAACAGGTTGTAAGGTGGTTTGCATTGATGAGCAAGGAAATTTATTGAATAACGCAACAATTTATCCGCATCCACCTCAAAATGAGCGTGATAAAGCAGCTTCAAAAATTGCTCAATTAGTACAAATGTATAAAATTGAAGCCATTGCAATTGGTGACGGCACGGCAGGACGAGAAACGGAAAATTTCATCAAACACATCCGTTTTGACAGAGATTTAGAGGTGTTTTCAGTGCGTGAAGATGGCGCATCGATTTATTCTGCAAGTTCCATTGCTCGGAAAGAATTTCCAGATTACGATGTGACGGTTCGTGGCGCTGTTTCTATTGGAAGAAGATTGATGGATCCACTAGCGGAACTGGTGAAAATTGACCCGAAATCAGTTGGAGTAGGGCAGTACCAGCATGAAGTGAATCAAAATTTATTGAAAGACGCCTTAACTGATGTCGTTGTTTCTGCGGTAAACAGCGTTGGAGTGGATTTGAATACTGCTTCACCCTATTTGTTAAGTTACGTTTCAGGTTTGAGTTTAGCAACAGCGGAAAACATTGTCGCTTACCGACAAGAAAATACTAGTTTTAAATCACGTTCTGAACTTAAAAAAGTAAAACGTTTGGGCGATAAAGCTTTTGAGCAAGCCGCTGGTTTCTTGCGCATTCGAGAGGGAGAGAATCCATTGGACAATTCTGCGGTTCATCCAGAAGCATACGTTTTTGTAGAGAAAATTGCAAAACATTTGAAACTGACAGTAAAAGAACTTATTGGGAACGAAAAAGTCTTAAAAGATTTAAAACACAGTGATTTTCCTGAAATAGACAAATTTACTTTTGAAGATATTATTTCAGAATTAAAAAAACCAGGACGTGATCCACGAAAAAAGGCAAAAGTACTAGAATTTAGAGAATCAATCAAAACAATTTCTGATTTAATTGTAGGTATGAAATTGCCAGGAATTGTGACGAATGTTACTGCTTTTGGAGCTTTTGTAAACATTGGTTTGAAAGAACAAGGTCTAATTCACAAATCGCAATTGGCAGATGTTTTTGTGGAAGATCCAGCACAATTTATCTCCTTGCACGAGCATGTAGATGTGGAGGTGTTGGAAATTGATGCGGATAGAAAACGAATTGGATTGAAACGGATTTTGAATTGATATTCCCTTTTATTTTTGTTTACTGATTATTCATTTCAGTCTTAATAAAGATTTTTTTGTCTGATATCTTCGGTTTCTTGTTTAAATTTCCTATCCATTAAGTTATTTTGAAATTGAATTCTAAGAAACTCGAAAACAAAATCAGTTTTTGTTACTTCCAAGAAATCTAAAGTCTTTCGTCTTTTGTCTAATGTCTAAAGTCTAAAGTCTAATTTTCTATTCTTGGCACTACATTTGTTATGAAAAATTTATATTTTTGTTTTCGGATAAAAATTACTACATTTGTTTTAAATATTTAAAGTCATGAAAAACACATTTTTATTAAGTTTATTGTTATTTGTTGGTGTAACTGCATTTTCTCAAGCTGAAAAACAAGCACCATTACCTACAGTTGAAGCATCTTACGTAGGTGGTTCAGACGCTTTGAATAAATTCATCGCTTCAAACGTAAAATATCCTAAAAACGCAAAGGCTGAAGGAAAAGTCTATGTTGAGTTTATTATTAGCGAAACGGGGGAAGTAAAAGACATTAAAGTTTTGAAAAGCTTAAACAAAGAAATGGATGATTTGGCTGTAAATGCAATCAAAAAAATGCCAAAATGGACACCTGCCAAGGATCCAAAAGGCAATCCTATGGCTTCTAAAATGATTCTACCAATTAGTTTCAAAAAACAGTAATTTGTGCATGCTTTCATAGCAGTTTTTTTTATTTCATTACTGAATAGTTCTTATTCTCAGACTTTTAGTTCCGTAGAATTTGATACAATTTTAGATAATCAAAGTAATGATTATCAATTAGATGTTACAGGATTAACACAAGTTTCTGATACTTCAAATTTTGGATTGGAAGGAATTTGTTTGACAATTCAACACACTTATATTGCCGATTTAGAGGTAAGTTTGATTTCACCCAGTGGAGTTACAATAGCTCTTTTTTCTGGTGTTGGTGGTGATTCTGATTATTTGACCAATACTTGTTTTTCGGGCGAAAGTAATCTATTAATTAACCAAGCTGGATCTCCTTTTTCGGGAGTTTATATGTCTCTTGGACAATTGGGCTTGTTGAATAATAATCAATCAGCAAATGGAAGTTGGATTTTACGTGTAAATGATACTTGGGAGCAAGATGCTGGCAATTTTTTACAATTTTCATTGACTTTTGGTTCAAATCCAGCAGGACTTTTCACCATTCACGATTCTAATTTACCAATTGTGATGCTAGAAACAAATGGTCAAGAAATTCCTAATGAGCCCAAGATTAATGGCACCGTCAAGATTATATACAACGGTGAAGAACAACGAAATTTCAAAGATCAATCAGATATTCATTTTCAAGGAAATTGTGGATTAGAAGTTCGTGGCGCAAGCTCAAGCGGGATGCCGAAAAAATCGTATGACCTAGAAATTCGAGATGCACTTTTTGCGGATTTAGATACGGCAATTTTAGGATTACCTTCTGAAAGTGATTGGGTGTTGAGTGCTCAATATACAGATAAGACCTTGATGAGAAACATGCTTTCCATGCATTTGTTGCAAGAAATGGGTTTTTATGCTCCTCGATTTAAAGCAGTAGAACTTTTCATAAATAATGACTACAAAGGAGTTTACATTTTCATGGAAAAAGTGAAAAAGGGAGCAAATCGAGTTAATATTTCAACTTTAAATCCGGATGAAATTTCTGGCGATGATTTGACAGGAGGTTATATTCTTAAATTAGACAAAGGTTCAGGCTCTAGCAATTTTGGCTGGGAATCGCCATTTGCACCAATACCCGCTGGGAGTTCAATCGTTTTGGATTATGAGTATCCGAAATCAGAATTTATCGTTCAAGAGCAAAAAGATTACATTCAAGATTATTTTACGGCTTTTGAAACGAGTTTAGCAAGTCCAGATTTTATGCATCCTTCTCTTGGATATCGGAAATATGTTGACTATGAATCCTGCTTAAACACCTTGTTAATAAGCGAAGCAACTCGAAGTATTGATGCCTATCGAAAAAGTTTTTTTATTCATAAAGACAAGGATTCACAAGGTGGGAAATTGGTAATGGCTCCAATCTGGGATTACGATTTAACCTACGGAAATGCTGATTTTTGCAATGGACAACTGACAGAAGGATGGCAATATAATTTCAACTACGTTTGTGGAGGAGATTATTGGATAAACCCTTTTTGGTTCCCGAAAATGATGGAAGATACAATTTTTCAACAAGATTTAAGATGTCAATGGAAAAACCTGAGACAAACTAGCTTTCATACTGATTCTATTCATTCGTGGATTGATCACATGGCATCAAAATTAAACGAATCTCAAGTTTCTAATTACCGCATTTGGCAAACGATGGGTTCTTACGTATGGCCAAATTCTTTCGTTGGTCAATCTTATCAAGAAGAAATTGATTTTTTAAAAACTTGGATAACAAATCGTTTTACTTGGTTGGATGAAAATTTACCTGGAAATGAACTAACTTGTTCGACTTTAGAATTAACAAAAAAAGAGAATCAAGAGTTTTTGGTGAGTCCTAATCCTGTTGAAAATGAAATAAAAATAAAAATTGACAAGGATAAAATAGCAAACAAAGTTATTATTCGTGACTTCACAGGTAAAATTTGTTTTGAAAAAGTAATAAAAAATAGTACTGCAGAATCTTCCATTGTAATTAGAGATTTTCATCTTGTTTCAGGAATTTATTCAATTGAAATACAGGGAGATAATTTTATATCTCTTTCTAAATTTGTCAAAAAATAAAATCTTCTTACGAGTAAGATTCCTAGAATCAAAAATTTTTTGGCTTAATAATTTCTTAACATTGAATATTTTTTCCCTAAAATTGCTTAAACTTGTATTCTTAAAAAAATTAAAACTTCAATTTAGTCCTTATGAAATATTTATTTTTCATCGTATTGTTTGTGAGTTTTTTCTTTAGTTCCTGTAAAAAAGAAGCTGGAGAAGGAGGGAAAGCGAGCATTTCTGGTAAAGTCTGGTTAAAAGAGTATAATTCTAATTTTTCCACCTTACAATTAGAACGTGAGGCTTTCGATGAATACGTGTATATTCAATATGGCGACGATATTTCTTATGGTGATCGCATTAAAACTTCTTACGATGGTAGTTATGAATTTAAATATTTAAGACCAGGTAAATACAAGATTTATTGTTATTCAAAGGATCCTGAAGATAAAGACAATGTGCAACCAGAAAGAAGTTGAAATTACTGAGAAAAAACAACAATTTGAAATTGAATTAATCACAATTTATAGCTGATATGAGATTTAAAGTTCAGTTACTTCTTACTTTCCTTCTGATTTTAAATGTTTCTTTTTCTCAAAGTAGAAAAAAAATTAGAAAATATAAAATAAAATCTGTTTCAGAAATTGTTATTGACTCTACAAAACAAGAGTTTCGGGAGTCAATGTATAAATTTGACAAAAATGGAAATGTTATTTTTGAGGAAGAGTTTTCTAAAAAGAAAAAGTTTAAGTTGAAAAATGAATATGTTTTTGACAAAAAAAATCGTTTGACGGAACAAATAATTTACAATGAAAAAGGAGTAATTACTCAAATTATTAATACCACTTATGCTCTTGATTTGCCAATTTACATTTCTATTTTCGATAAGGATAGGAAGTTAATTAGCATCACTGAAAATAAATACGACGGTTTTGGCGATAAAATTCAAGAGATAACGAAAGATTCGCAAGGAAAAATCGTCCTAAGTGTTGAGTATTCCTATAATGAAAAAGGATTGAAAATTTCCAAAAAAACGTTTAATGCTTCAAATGTTTTAATTGAAGAGAAAAAATACACTTACGAATATTAATGCATAGTCACTTCGATATATTAAATCAATTTGAACCGATTACATTGGCAGAAATGGATCATGTGGCTTTGATGGATCGCATCGATTCGAAGTATGTTTTCCATATTGAAGAATTGGCTGCTTTCTTGCAAGAAAGCAAATCCAACTACGCCGTTTTAGAGATAAACAATACGCGTATTTCTAAATATGAATCCCTATATTTTGACACGCCAAATTTTGATTTGTACCATTTCCATCAGCGTGGGAAATTTAATCGTTTTAAATTTCGTATTCGCAAATATGTGGAATCAAATTTATTGTTTTTTGAAGTTAAATTTAAAAATAATAAAGGTAGAACTAAAAAAAATCGTATTGTAAATCAAGATTTCACGATGCAATCGAATGAACAGATGAGCGAATTCCTTCAAAAATACACGCATTACACAGAAAAGGATTTGGAGCAAAAAATTTGGGTGAATTATTCGAGAATTACCCTTGTAAACCTTGAAATTGAAGAACGTGTAACATTGGATTTGGATCTGACTTTTATTGACGGTAATCATTCTAAGTCGATGAGTGAATTCGTTGTCGCAGAAGTAAAACAGAATAAATCTTCGCATTCCGCCTTCGTAGAATTGATGCATAAAAACCACATTCGTGAAGGTTCGGTTAGTAAATATTGTCTTGGTGTTATGAATTTATTTCCCCACATGAAGTCAAATAATTTTAAACCTTTTCAAATAAATTTAAATAGAATAGCTAAAATACATTCATAATTATGTTTATTTCACAACTTGCAATTAGTGCAAATCTTTTTTCAGAAAACAATGCCTTAGAATTTTTAACTCGCTTTGCGGTTGACATTGTTTCTTGTTTAATTTTAATTAGATTCATCTATTATCCAACGTATAAAAATCGTGAATTTTTCTTCACTTTTATCATTTTCAACCTGTTGATTTTTCTAATCACCTTGTTGTTAAATCGTGTTGAAATGAGTATGGGTGCAGCTTTTGGACTTTTTGCAGTGTTCTCTCTGTTGCGCTATCGAACGGAAGGTTTATCGATGAAAGACATGACCTATTTGTTTTTAGTAATCGCCATGGGATTGTTAACGGCAGTTGGCGTTGGTTCTTGGTGGGAAATTGCATTGCTAAACTTGATTATTATTGTTGTAACTTTCTTATTGGAAAGCAATTTGTTGTTGAAAAAAGAACATTCAAAAATTATTCAATACGAAAACATTGAACTAATTAAGCCAGGAAAATTAGACGAATTGAAATTAGATTTGGAAATTAGAACTGGATTGAAAATCAACAGAATTTCGATTGATAGAATTGACTTTTTGAGGGATACGGCTTTACTTACAGTTTATTACAGAGACTAGTGAAAAAACGTTTGTTTACTTTTTTGGGATCTATTTTCTTTCTTTCGCAACTTGTTGCACAAGAGAAGGATTTTGGTTTGTGGACTCAAGTTTCGCTTGAAAAAAAGTTTACACCTCGTTTTTCCGTGCAACTTCGTGAAGCATTGCGCCTAGATGAAAACGCCACTCGAATCGCAGTTCATTATTCACAAGCAATTATTTCCTATAAATTGACAAATAATTTTGGGTTAAATGTTGCTTATCGGAACTCTCAAAAATTTAAATTTGACGAAACCATAAGTTACAGAAGTAGATTTCAAGCGGATTTAGTTTACAAAACAAAATTTAAGAATTTTAAACTCGAAATTCAGGAGCGAATTCAAACACAGTTTAGTGATATCAATAGAAGTGCAGATTGGAAAACTCCCAAAAACACTTTACGTTCTAGATTTACTCTTTCTTACGATTTTGGCAAAAGAATTACTCCGTTTTTTTACTACGAATTATTTTTTCACATCAATAATGATTTTGATAATCAACGATTTAGATTAGGACTTGATTATGAAATTAACAAAAAACAGGGAATTACTTTATTTTATATGTTAGATCAAGAGATTAGAGTAAACAATCCATTGTCGACTTATGCGCTAGGTGTTTCGTATAAATATGCGTTTTGAGTAGTTGATTTCGACTCCGCTCAATCAACACCACGGCGCTCAATCAACACGGCTCATTTCGACAAGCTCAATGCAACGCGAGAGGCTCAGCACAAGTCGCTCAATCTCCGTTCGAATATTCTCCATTCTCCACTCTTAATTCTCCATTCTTAACTCTCTACGACCAACTAACGTCCTTCCCTCAAGCTTTTCTTCGCTTTTTCCCAGTACAAATCCATTTCTTCCAAGTTCATGTCTGAAATACTTTTCTTTTCATTCAAAATCATTTCTTCCATTAATTGAAATCTTTTTTGAAATTTCTGATTCGTTTTTTCCAAGGCATTTTCTGGATTTACTTTTACGAAACGAGATAAATTTATCATGGAGAAAAGAACATCACCAAATTCATCTTCAATGTCTTCTCGGGATTTATTTTCAATTGCGTCTTTTAGTTCTCCAATTTCCTCTGTGATTTTGTCCCAAACCTGCTGATTTTCATCCCAATCAAAGCCAACTCCTCGTACTTTTTCTTGAATTCGCATTGCTTTTACAAGAGCCGGAAGCGATTTTGGAACTCCTTCTAAAACAGATTTTTTCCCTTCTTTTAATTTTATTTTTTCCCAATTGCTTTTTACTTCTTGTTCCGAATTTGCAGTAACATCGCCATAAATGTGCGGGTGTCTAACAATTAATTTTTCGCACACTTGATTTAAAACTTCCTCGACTGTGAACTGATTTTCTTCCGTTCCAATTTTGCAATAAAAAACCAAATGAAGGAACAAATCACCAAGTTCTCCAGCAATGTCTTTTGAATTTTTTGAAATAATTGCATCTGCCAGTTCGTAGGTTTCTTCTATGGTTAAGGTACGTAAACTTTCAAATGTTTGTTTTTGATCCCACGGACATTTTTCTCTTAAATCGTCCATGATTGTTAGCAAGCGTTGAAATGCCATTAAATTTTTGTTCATTTTGAAATTTTTTATAAAATTAAACTATAATTTTGAGTTATTTGAATACTTGATGTTAAAATCAGAATCAATTTTTTAAGAATAATTTAGTAGTTTTGCTTTATGTTAAAAAAAGTATTGTTTTTTTCTTGTTTATTTCATGTTTTTGAGCTTTTCGCGCAAGACTATGATATTGATTATGAGGTAAAAACGAAATACGGTTTTTTAATTGCTCATCGACCAATTATGAGCCACATGCCTAAGGAATTTACGAAATGTTTGGAATTCAACCTTTTATTTCAAACTAAAGGCACAAAATCGTGGCATCAGGAAATGAATCAGCCTAAATTCGGTTTTTCGTTTGTGGCAACAAGTGCTGGGAATAAAGAATTGTTGGGCAGTTTGTATGGTTCTTATGCATTTCTGCAATTTCCTGTTTTAGGTAAAAAAAACAATTTTTTGTACGGTAAAGTAGGAACAGGATTAGGTTTTGCAAGTAAGGTTTTTGATCAACAAGATAATCCTAAAAATATTGCTTTGAGTTCGCATGTGAATGCTTTGATCAACTTTGGATTATTTTATCAGCATAATTTTAGAAAATCTCACTTAAATTTTGGTTTAGATTTAACTCATTTGAGTAATGGTGCAAGTAAAATGCCTAATTTAGGCGTAAATCTTCCCTATTTTACCTTGGCGTATGGTCGAAAGTTTCGTGAAACTACTAAAAGTGAATTTAAAGAAGCAAGCAAGCTGAAATCTGATTGGTCTTATTTGTTTGTCGGAATTGGAGGTTTCAAGGAAACTTATCCAACAGGCGGAAAAAAATACCCCTTAATTGCAGGAAGTTTTTTTGCTCAAAAATTATTTTCTCATAAAGTAGGTTATGAAACAGGTTTAGATTTTATTTACAAGCCAAGTATAAATGCTTACAAACCAATAATTTATAAGGCGAATGAAAGTTTTTTACAAATGGCAATTTACAATGGATATTTAATGACCTTAGATAAGTTGCAAATTGTTGTTGGTTTAGGGATTTACCTTAAAGATGAATTTTTAGCGGATGATTTTTTTTACAACAGAGTTGGATTTAGGTATTATTTTAAGGAGAACTTTTTTGCGAATTTAACCTTAAAATCACACTGGGCAAAGGCCGATTATGTTGAATACGGAATCGGAATTCGCTTGTAAATGAAAGAAAAATGGGAAAGATATTTGGAATTTTAGCTTTACTTTTGATCTTCGGCTGTAAAAAGGCGGAAGACAGAGCTTGCTACAAAAGTAGGGGAGAGACAGCAACTAGAATTGTACCTTTGGAAGATTTTATGAAATTAAAATTGAAAAAGAAGATCAAATACACACTTGTGCAAAATGATTCTAGCTATTTAAAGATTACAGGTGGAAAAAATTTAATAAATTTCATCAATTATTCTTATTCCGAGGATGGATTTTTAGAAGTATTTAATGAAAACAAATGTAATTTTTTGCGAAATCAAAAAGATTTAGTAGAAGTGGAAATACATTTTAAGAATTTGGATGAAATCTTTTATGAAGGTTCTGAATTATTGGAATGCAAAGACACATTAAATCTTTCAGTTCTTTATTTTGTGGTGTTAGATGCTTGTGGAACGTTTAATTTAAAAATTAATGCAGACTTCTTAAGTGGAAATATTTCGCATGGAAATGGTGATTATATCGTTTCAGGGAAAGCCATGAATGCAGGAATGACAATAAAAAGTAATGGATTTTGTAATATCGAAAATTTTAAGGTAAGCAATGATTTAAACTTAATCAACGAATCGGAAGGGGACATGTACTGCACTGTTTCTGGATCCAAAGTGAAAGGCTACATTGCCGGAGGCGGAAATATATTCTATTCAGGAGTCCCAATTTCAAATGAAATTAAGTTATTTGGAACAGGAAAGTTTTTAGAGAAATAGAAATATTTTTTATTTATAATTTAGTAACGAGTACTTTATCAATACGTTGATTGTCTTTATCAACAACTTCAATGCTGTAATCATCAAAGTCGAATTTATCGCCTACTTCAGGTAAAGTACTGCTGTGATGAATTAAAAGCCCAGCCACAGTGGTGTATTTATTTTGAATTTCATCATCGATATAAAGGTTGAAAAAGCGAATAAATTCGAGTAAGGAATATTGTCCATCCACAAACCAACTTCCATCTTCGCGTTGAATGATTTGATATTCGTCTTGATCCATTTCTGTGGCATCGCCCACCAAGGCATCCACTACGTCATCCATGGTAATAATTCCTTCCACAGAGCCGTATTCGTCTACCACAATGCCGTAATGCATTTTTTCACGTTTGAAAAGTTCTAAAACTTTGTATGCATAAGTTGATTCGTTGAAATAAACTGGTTCTTTAACGAAATCTACAATGTTAAATTCTTTTTCATCCATTGGAAAAAATAAGTCCTTCAAGAGCACAATTCCAAGCATTTCGTCCAAATCATTGTTTTTACAAACGGGATAAGCAGAATGTTTTTCTTCGTTAATTTTTGCTCGAATTTCACTCCAAGTATCGTTTGCATTAAAAAAGACAATTTCGTTTCGGTGTGTAAACAAAGAATTTACTTTTCTGTCGCCTAATTCAAAAACGCGTTCTACAATATTTTGCTCAATGTCTTGAATTTCTCCACCTTCAGCGCTTTCTTTGATGATTGCTTTAATTTCTTCCTCTGAAACTTTACTTTCAGTTGTTTTTTTAATTCTGAAAAGTTTTAAAAGTAAATCATTTGAAATAGAAAGTAACCAAACAAAAGGCGAAGTAACAAGCGATAAGGCTTTCATCGGAATGGCAATGTTTGCAGCAATTTTTTCGGGAAAGGTCATACCTAGTCTCTTAGGAAACAATTCTCCTAAAATAATAGATAAGTAGGTGATGAATACAACAATAACTCCTACAGCCAAGTTGTGTGCATACGGTTTTACAAGTTCAAATTGAAGTAAAAAAGACTCCATGTCTTTAGTTAAATTTTCACCACTATAAACCCCTAATAAAATTCCAATAAGGGTAATTCCAATTTGAACCGTTGAGAAGAATTTAGTAGGGTTTTCAGCTAATTCCAAGGCCGTTTTTGCACCTTTACTACCTTTCTTTTTAGCGTTTTCGAGTTTAAATTTTCGAGCTGATACGAGTGAGATTTCAGACATTGCAAAAATCCCGTTTAACAATACTAATCCAATGATTATGAGAATTTCCATTTATTTTTTTATTTGCATCAAAATCCTGAAGGCGTGATCGATGTCTTGTTGATTAAAAATGATGGTAAATTCATTTGCAGTGGATATAATATCCACAATATTCAGACCTTCCCAAGCAAGTTGTTTTAAAATATAATAATAAACCCCATATACTTCTGTGTTTAAAATTGGTAATTGAACGGTAATTGAAGCAAGATTTTCATTTTTACTTTTTAACTTTTCATTTTTGAACAAGTTTAAAATCAAATCTTTATCTAAAATATTAGTGACGATACTCGTTTCTGTTACACCTTTACTTATGGTGTAAAAAGCTTTCTTTTTGTCTTGCTCCAGTAGATCTATTAAATCGGATTGTTTATCTGAAAGTGAATCAGAATTTTCAAAAGTAAAACAAGTCAAATTACTTCTAACCAAATAATCACCAATTTCTCTAACAATGCCTTCGATTTTTAAATTCAATCTATGGTAGGTACCAGGAGTTAATCTTTTAATAGCCATGATAATTGCACCTTCTTTGATGTCTTCATTAAAAACTTCGTCAATTTCAGGTTTAATTTTTCTTGCCAAGGCTGAAACATTAATTAAATTTTCAGTCATTGCCTCTCTCAAGAATGGACTTCTGTTGATAATATCTTCTGCTACTTTTCCTACTGAATTCATACAAATCAAATTAAAGTACAAAAATAATAAAATTAGTTAAAATATTAACTTTATCGTGAAATTTGTTTTCATTTTTTTGGTTCTATATTGAATATTGTGGGTAATTAAATTTTAGCCTACCCGCGATGAAGT
>CAZHLZ010000085.1:0-12129 GCA_964532475.1 uncultured Chitinophaga sp. | reverse complement strand
GGTGGAATCATATTTTTGAGTTTATTGTCTTGGAAACTTGCGCTCATCATGATTGCAACCGTCCCTGTAATGGCAATTATCGCAGTCATTTTTGGAAAATTTATCAAAAAACTATCGAAAATTGCTCAAGACGAAACTGCCACTTCAACTGTGATTGTGGAAGAAAGTTTGACCGGAATTTCAAACGTGAAAGCATTTACGAATGAACTTTTTGTAATTTCAAAATACATTAAAAGTGTAGAAGAAATCAGGAAATTAAACATCAAAAGTGGACTTTGGCGCGGACTTTTTGCTTCCTTCATTATTTTTTGTCTTTTTGGAGCAATCGTATTTATCATTTGGCAAGGTTTACTAATGACACAAGGTACAAACCCTGAACTTAGTAGCGAGAATTTTTATGCTTTCATTTTTTACACCATTATGATGGGTGCCTCTGTTGGTTCTTTGCCAGAGTTATACGCGAGCATCCAAAAAGCAATTGGTTCCACGGAGAATTTAATGAACATCATTCAAAATGACAGTGAAAAAGAAATAATGACTGGCAAATTGAAACCCAAAATTACTGGTGCAATTCAATTTCAAGATGTATTTTTTCATTATCCACAGCGCCCTGATGTAGAAGTTTTAAAAGGAATTACCTTAGAAGCCAAAGAAAATGAAACGATCGCATTAGTGGGTTCATCTGGCGCAGGAAAATCAACGATTGCTTCTTTGCTATTGCGTTTCTTTGAATCAAATCAAGGTAGAATCACTTTTAATGAAACAGCAATTCAAGAAATTGATTTAAACCATTTACGTTCGCAAATGGCATTTGTTCCACAAGAAGTCATTCTTTTTGGAGGGTCAATTCGAGAAAATATCGCCTATGGAAAAGAGAATGCAACCGAAGAAGAATTAATTGACGCAGCAAAACAAGCAAATGCCTACGATTTTATTCAAGCATTTCCAGAAGGACTTGAAACACAAGTTGGCGACCGAGGAATTCAACTTTCTGGAGGTCAAAAACAACGAATTGCCATTGCTCGCGCCTTACTTAAAAATCCTAAAATCTTGATTCTCGACGAAGCCACTTCCGCCTTAGATTCAGAATCAGAACGCCAAGTCCAAGAAGCGTTGGATCGATTGATGCAAGGTCGAACTTCGATTGTTATTGCACACAGATTGTCGACCATCAAGAATGCAAACAACATTTATGTGCTTGAAAATGGGAAAATTGCAGAAAACGGAACCCACGAAGAACTTCTTTCGAAGCAAGATGGAATTTACAAATCTTTGGTGAACTTACAGGGATTGAGTTAGCATACTTTTGTTTTCATATCGCAAATTATTCTTCTTAATTGCTGCATAGAAAAACATAATCGTTACCAAAATAATCAAATGACTTAAATCATCTCGATTAAGATAAAGATGAAGGTTAATATTCATCAAAAAGATAAAAGCGGAAGGTAAAAGCACAATGATACCCAAGAAAAAATATTTCATTTCATTCATTCCTTTCTTCCAAATTAAATAAGGCAGAATGCCACAATAAATGATGTAAGTCAAAATGGAATCAATTGCAATAAACAAAAATTTCTGGGTGATTAGACTTAAAGAAATAAAACTAATTGTTTTTACAATCAAGAAAATTTTCAAAAAGGAATAAGATTTTTTGTCTTTCCAATAAAACAGAATTCCCATGCTGATAAAGTAACCTGAACTAGCAGCTGTAATCCATGCTGGGAACTTTCCAAAAACATCAAAGTACTGAAACAAACTGTGTCCAAAACCGCTCAAAAAAGTTGAAATTCCTAAAACAGTGTAAAACCATTTAAATGATTGCGAAGGATAAGAATCATTCCATTTTATGCTAAAGACAGCGAAAACGCAAAAAAGACTAATTGACCAATTGGTAACGATTGCCATTGGCTCTTGTAATTTTAAACCAAAGGCAGAAAATTCAATTATTTCAAAAGGGTGCATTAAATAACTTATAAAAAAACCACAAAATTAAGCTTTTTTTCGTAATTTATCATACAAAGTATGTATTTTTGCACTGTGAAAATTCCATCGGTTTATTTAGAAAAAGCAGTTGAACAATTGGCCAAACTTCCTGGAGTTGGAAAACGTTCTGCACTTCGTTTAGCAATTCATCTTTTGAAACAAAAACCGGAGGAAATAAAAAATTTCGCAGATGCATTCATCGCATTGAAAGACCACGTTAAAAAATGTAGTTCTTGCGGAAATATTTCTGATTTTGAATTATGCTCCATTTGCACTTCAAGTAATCGTAATACAAAAATCATTTGCATCGTTGAAGACATTCGTGATGTTTTGGCGATTGAAGAAACTGGAACTTTTAACGGGATTTACCATGTTTTAGGCGGCATCATTTCTCCCATGGATGGAATTGGACCATCAGATCTAAATATCGCAACACTCATTTCAAAAATTGAACAAGGAACGGTAAAAGAAGTCATTTTTGCCTTGAGTTCCACCATGGAAGGTGACACAACCAACTTTTACTTATACAAAAAAATGAAACCTTTTGGCATTGAAATATCCACACTTTCTCGCGGGGTTTCTGTTGGCACGGAATTACAATATGCAGATGGAATAACACTCGGAAGATCGATCATTAATCGTCTTCCTTTTAAAGTTTGATTATTAATATAAAACTTCAAATAGGTTTTTTACCTAAAGTTTAATCGCGAAAATAATATTTTTAAAGTTAGATTTGGATTTTAACATCTAAATGTGCCTAGAAAACGTAAATCTGGCACCTTTCACAAAAAGTAAGCGTAAAAAAATCAAGTGTTTGAGTGCAACGAGTTTTGATTTTTTAGCGTCGTTTGTAGAAAGGTAGATGCGTTTTCAAGCACTAGACTTTTGGTTCTTTTTGACAATGAAAAAGAACAGAGATTAGATTTTTTCTGGTAAATTGTTTTTGTAGATGATAATATTGTCAATTAACTTAATTGCTCTCCACCCAATCAATAATTTCCTTATCCATCGGACTAACATTTGGTGCAATGTGTTTCACCAATTTTCCTTTTTCATCGATTAAGTATTTTTGGAAATTCCATTTAACTTTAGAATCTTCTACGCCATTTTTTTCCTTATCCGTTAAAAACTGATAAATTTCATGCTGGTCATCACCTGAAACTGAAATTTTAGACATCATTTGAAAGCTTACCCCATAGTTTTTGGAACAAAATTCAGCAATTTCCTCGTTTGAACCAGGTTCTTGTTTCATGAAATTATTTGCTGGAAAACCAATAATCACGAGGTCTTTGTACTTTTTGTGTAATTTCTCCAACTCTTCGTATTGAGGAGTTAAACCACATTTCGAGGCAGTGTTTACAATGATTATTTTTTTTCCTTTAAATTGAGAAAAATCTAATTCTTTTCCATCTAAAGTTATGGCTTTAAAATCATAAATCGATTGTGCAGTGATGGAAGTACAGCTGATTAAGGCAAAAAGTAAAAAGGCAACTAATTTATTCATAATTTTGTTTTTATAAGCTAACATTTCAATGAAGAATTTGTTCAAAAAACAAGAACTAAAATTCCTCAAGAAATTTATTTTCATTTTTTTGGAACAAAATTAGCTATTTTACGAATAAAGTAGGTAATGAAAATTTTTATTTTAGGATTAATCATATTTTTCGCAGGGATTTGCTTTTCTCAAAATAGCAATGTGAATCCTATTCAAGGCACTTGGAAAGGGGTTTTATTTAAAGATGGACATAAAGAAAGCGAAGCACTTGTTTTTTACCTTGATCTAGTCATTAAAGGTCTTGAAATTACTGGCAGAACACGTGAAGAATTGTATGATACCGATCTGTTTGCGGCAAAAAAGATTAAAGGAAAAATTGACGGAAATAAATTCAATTTTAGCGAATTTGTCATTGAAGCCCAAAAAAGTAGCTCAAAAGTTAGCTGGTGCAATTCAGATTTTCAATGCGTTTACACAGATTCAACTGGCTACATCACAGGAACTTTCAGTAGTAGCACATGTAAACGATTAAGCGGAAAAATAGTTCTTTACCGAAGCTTGGAAAAATTCAGAGACAAAGAAGAAAAACTATTGAGTCATGTGTGGCGAGATGACTTGTTGAAAGATATCAAATTGGGAAGAAAAGCTCCAGAAATTCGTGAAAAAGAAATGAAAAATTTCAAATTTCAAGCAATTTATTTTGACCACGATAAAACTGAAATTAAACAAGAATTTCATGCTTATTTGAAGGAAATGATTCGCGTTGTGAATGGACATTCTGACCTACGGATTCAAATCACTGGTCACACAGACAATGTTGGTTCGGATGTTTACAACCAAGATTTATCGCGCAGAAGAGCAAAATCCATCGAAGATTTTTTCAAAGCGAATGGTTTGGAATTAAAGAAATTAAAAATCGATTTCAAAGGAGAATCCGAACCCATCGATAACAATCAAACCGAGGAGGGGAAACGAAAAAACCGTCGTGTTGACTTTAAGTTTATTTGATACTTTAAGTGAACTCAGATGATAAATTAATTTTCAAGTTAAATAAATATTTCGTTCGTAAGGGTTTCTTTCCTTAAATAAGAATCTTAATCCAAGCCCAAACAATCATTTTTCGCTTATTTCTACAAAAAATTAAAACTTTTTACAAAATTTGGTTTTAGGTTTAAGTAAAAAAATTATATTTACAAGCGAAAATATGAAGGAAACCAAATTCATAGAACAAAATAAAGAGAAGTGGAACCGCTTTGAACAACTTTCTGAAAGTCAAACCAAGGACCCAGAAGAGTTGAGTTCTTTGTATATGGATATTACTGATGATTTATCTTACGCACAAACTTTCTATAATCGTCGAACAGTAAGGGTTTACCTAAATCAATTGGCGCAGCGTGTTTATACAAGTTTACACATTCAAAAAGGGGAATCTCTAAAAAAAGTAATTACTGTTTGGAAAACCTCTCTTCCGCTTGAAATTTACCGCGCACGAAAAAATATATTATTCGCTTTTTTAGTTTTTGCAATTTGGGCTATTGTCGGCGCTGTAACAACACATTATAATCCTGATTTTACGTCAACCGTGCTTGGAGAAGGCTACGTAAGAATGACTGAGGAAAATATCGCAAAAGGGAATCCCTTAGCGGTTTACGAAACAGAAAGCAATGTTGCCATGTTTATCGATATCACAACAAATAATTTAAGAGTTGCTTTTTATTGCTTTATTTTTGGGATTTTTTTCACCATCGGAACGCACATTTTTCTCTTTTCAAATTCAATCATGCTGGGAACATTCCAGTACTACTTTGCCACAAAAGGATTGTTAATTACTTCTTTTTTAGGTATTTGGATTCATGGTGCATTTGAGATTTCTGCCATTGTTTTAGCTGCTGGAGCTGGAATTACCATGGGAAATGGTTGGCTTTTTCCGAAAAATTATACCCGAATGCAATCTTTGCAACTGTCAGCTAAACGTGGATTGAAAATCATGCTAAGCCTTGTTCCTTTTATCATCATGGCAGGATTTTTAGAAAGTTATGTCACTGCAAATTACCAACATTTACCCGAATGGTCAAAATGGATGTTAATTTTACTTTCTTTCGGGATAATTTTGTTTTATTATGTAATTTATCCGACAATTGTTGCCAGAAAACATCCTGAATTGGTGCATGAGGAAGAAGTGGTAAATGTTTTTCCGAATACTGCTTTTAATTTAAATAAAATCAGGACGATTGGTCAAATTATTTCCGATTCATTTCGTTTTTACCGCTTAAATTTTGCCAAGTTTTTTAAAGTAAATTTCTTCTTGATTTTCCCATTAATTTTAGTGTTGATTTATTTTCAAAATATGCTGCACGATGATTTAATGTCAACAAATCATTGGTTTGATTGGTCCAAACAACTGGAAATAATGATAGGTTTTGGCTACAAAGGAATGCAAGACACACTAATTAATTTTTTGTGGCTAATCATTTTTTCAATGATGTTTATTTCCGTGTCTTTTTCATTTAAAATTAAGGATGAGGTTTTCACATGGAAAGCATTTTTTCTGTTTTTCATCAAAAAAATTCCATTTGTTTTAATAGGAAATGCATTACTTTATTATTCCTTCTCTTTCGTTCCATGGTATTGGTATTTTATCTTACTTTTTTTAATACCATTATTTTATTTAAATGGAGCAGTTGCAGGAATTGTGGACAAAAATTCATTTTCGCTATCGTGGAAATACAGCATGCGTTCTTACGGAAATTCATTACTGACAATCTTGATTTTCTTTTTAGTACTTGCACTTTTCGTACAGCCCATAGCTTTTGTAGGAAGTATTCATGACGGAAATTTACTGAGTGAACCTCCAATTCGAGATTTATTGGACATGCTTACAGATTTTATTAAAGATTTAGGTCAAACATTTGGATTCGATCGCTGGTTTTGGTCAAATTATGCCCGACAAATAGTTTACATTTTATTCATTTTAGCCGTTCTCCCCCTTTGGATAATTTCGATTCATTTTATTGCTTACAATGAACATGAAAAGGAAACTGCAGAAGGATTAAAAATTGCTTTCAAAAAATTTGGAAAAAGAAGTAGGTTTAAAGAAAATGATGCTGATTATGAATAGAATAGTCCTGCTAATATGTTTGTTTTCACTAACTTTTTGGTCTTTTTCCCAAAAGGAAAG
The DNA here is from genome assembly GCA_964532475.1 of uncultured Chitinophaga sp. Taxonomy (GTDB): domain Bacteria; phylum Bacteroidota; class Bacteroidia; order Flavobacteriales_D; family Crocinitomicaceae; genus M2408. The sequence goes on along the minus strand of CAZHLZ010000085.1, from coordinate 5,473 downwards.
TCCCTCTTTGAGAAGTTTTCAAAAAAAATATTCTTACCAAAAAAGCAAAAACTATTCTGGACCATCTAATAACAGCTATAGTCAGCCAGCGCCTTTAGAAGAGGAAGATTCAGAACCATTTTCCAATAACTCTTCCAGTTCAAAAAATAAGAGCACAATCAAATATGCTCCGCAACAAATTCAAAAAAATAGATCAAATAAACAAAATTCTGGTCAAGGTTCTAATCAAGATCCTTTTGGTTCTGGAAACGGAAACGGTGGAGGAGACAAGCCTTTGGATCCAGAAATGGGAAAACCTGAACCCATTGAATTTGATACTCCCGAATTAGATGGACCTGATATCGACCTTCCAGATGTTGATGCTCCGAATATTTCCGCAGGTTTTTGGAAAGGATTGATGATTGTCATCATTGTGATACTTGTGATTTTTCTAGTTTACTATTTCGTAAAAAATTATAAACCTGCAAATAAAAAAGTGATTGCTCCAATTACAGAAAATGATTGGAACCCAGATTTAATGACTAAATCAGAACTTGAATTGCGATTGGAAGATGCACTTTTGAGAGGAGATTACCGCGAATGCGTTCGAATTTATTTCACGTTTATCTTAAAAGAAATGATTCGTCTAAAAAGAATAAATTGGAAGAAAGATTTGACAAATTACGATTACATCTTGCAGGCAAAAGTTTATCCAAATCACTTAGATTTTGAAGAATCTGTGAGAATTTACGACCTCGTTTGGTATGGTGAATATCAAATTAGTCAAAGAGATTACACGCAGCTTTCAGCTCATTTGGAGAAAAATTACAAACAATTAAATTCAGAAATTAAGTAAGGGTTCATGTCTAAAAAAGTACTTGGCATATTAGCATTAATTATTGTTGTTTCAACGGCAGCAATTTTGTATCTTTTGGATGACGAACAAACTGTTGCCCTGGATAAAAATGCCTTTATTTCAAGTGATTGGGAAGAAACCTATTTGCCGAATGATAAAAATCCAAATGGAACTTTTTTGTTCAATGAACTGCTTCAATTTCACACCAAAAAGAAAAGTACGCAAATTCCAATTAAACTTGATTCTGTAAGTCTAAAAAATACAAAATCAACATACATTTTTGTTGGTGATAAGTTTCAGTTGCAAACGGAAGAATTTGACACCTTAATTTCGGCAGTAAAAAAAGGAGCAAACTTGGTATTAGCTTACAATTCAATTTCTGAAAATGTAAATTCTTTTTTCTTCGAAGAGGAAGATTTTATTTGGGAATACAATGAAAGTATTGATTTATTTGCGAACAAGAAGAATTTCCGATTTTACAGTGTTTTTCAGAATGATACCATAGCTTCTGAATGGAATTTCTTTAATAAAAAGGAACTTATCAAGGGAAATTTTGATCAAGTTGAGTATTTAGGAAGTAGCCAAAATCAAGCATGTTTCCTGAATTTGAAGCTTGGTGAAGGTCAAATTATTCTTCACACAAATCCAAAATTGTTTGTCAATTACCAACTTTTACAAGAAATAGGTTTCGAATATAGTAATTTTGTAATTTCTAAAATACCAAAAGATCACAGCATCAAATGGTTAGAATTGGCGCGACTTTCAGATGAAGAATTAGAAGATAATTCAGGCGATGAAGAAGGTGCTGGAAAAGAAGATACAAGTTATTTGCAATTCATTTTTGACTCAAAAGCATTGACAATTGCCCTCCTTCTTGCCATTTTGGGAATCATTTTATTTGTGATTTTTAGAACCAAACGTTCTCAACCATTTGTTCCATACATTCCAAAAACAGGAAATCATTCCTTAATTTTTGCTGATACAATTAAAGAAATTTATTACCGTCAACAAACACCATTTAGCATCTTGCAGGTAATCAAAAAGAATTTTTACATTGCTGTGAACAAGCGATTTTTTATCGATATTTCAAAGGATAATAGAGAAAAAGAGATTCACAGTTTACACGAAAAATCTGGAATTCAGAAGGAGAAAATTGCTTCTTTATTGCAAAAATTAGAAACAAAGAATGAAAACGAAGTAAATTTTGAGTTTTTGGATCGTGTTTCCAAGGAGCAACAAGCTTTTTACTACCAATCAGGAATAATAAAAGAAAGATTAAAAGACAAAATTGAAGGTAAAGCGAAAAAAATTAATCGTAAAATGCACGTACCACTTTTACTGATAATCCTTGCAATAACCTTGATTCTAACATCTTTTTACCTGCTGCATAAAAGTACAGGAAGTGCTATTGTTTTATGGCCTATTGGAATTGCCTTATTAATTTTTGGTATTAGACTTTATGCTTTACCAGTCATTAAAATTAGTCCGAAGGAACTAACGTTTTACGCCATTTTTAAAGGGAAAATTCGCATGAAAACGGAAGACATTACTTCACTTGAAGTACAAAATGGTTCAAGTGTGTTTCATTTTGCTGATGGACGTATTTTTGAAATTAATCACAGCAATATTAGCATTTACGACTTGAACCGATATGAACAATTTATTGCCAATTATCTAAATTAAGAATCTATGATACAAGAAGGTAACAACGAAGAAAATAACTTTTCAAACCCAGAAGAATCAAATGCTTCTGCAAATATTCCTCAAACGAATTACGGTTTTGAACGCTCAAATACAGATTTAATTTGGGTGGCACAAAAAGTAAATCATGTGCGCATGGAATTAAGAAAATTCATCATTGGACAAGAGCAAATGGTTGAATTGTTGATGACTGGGATTTTTTGTAATGGGCATGTTTTGTTGGAAGGTGTTCCCGGAGTAGCAAAAACATTGGCTTCCAAAGTGCTTGCAAAGGCATTGGCGATTGATTTTTCAAGAATCCAATTTACGCCCGATTTGATGCCTTCTGATGTGCTTGGAACATCGATTTTCAATATGAAGGAATCGACATTCAATTTCAAGAAAGGACCGATTTTTAGCAACATCGTGTTAATAGATGAGATTAACCGTGCCCCAGCAAAAACTCAAGCAGCTTTGTTTGAAGTAATGGAGGAAAGGCAAATTACCTATGATGGAACGCGTTACCAAATGGAATTTCCATTTTTGGTGGTTGCAACCATGAACCCAATTGAGCAAGAAGGAACGTATAGTTTGCCAGAAGCACAATTGGATCGTTTTTTGTTTAAAATCAAGGTGCATCATCCTAATTTGGAGCAAGAAACAGATATCTTAAAGCGTTATAAAAACAATGTGAAATCTGTAAATTTAGATTCGATTCAAGCAGTTTTTAACGCCGAGGAGATTCAAAAAATTCAAAATTTAATTGAGAATATTATCATCGAGGATCATTTGTTGTCATACATTGCTAACATTACGATTAAAACAAGAAATCACGGAAAAATTTATTTAGGAGGTTCTCCAAGAGCTTCTTTATCTATGATGAAAGCTTCAAAGGCTTTAGCTGCAATTAGAGGTCGTGATTTTGTTACGCCAGATGATATTCAGTTTGTGGCACCACATGTTTTAAATCATAGAATTATCCTTACTCCAGAGGCAGAAATGGAAGGAACTAGCGCGGAGGAAATTATTCAAGAAATTATTCAAACGATTGAGGTTCCGAGGTAATTTTGAGTTTTAAATGATAAATTATAAATTGTTGTTGAGGCACTCTCATGTTGATTGAGCGGAGTCGAAAGCAACAAAACAAAATAAAAAAATAAGTCAATGAGAATATGAAATTTATTCAGTCTTTACATATTACCCGATTATTTTTTATTCTTTTTGCAGGAATTGTGTGTGTATTCATTACCGCTTTTGTGTGGTCTTGGCTGTTAAACGTTGGAATTATAGCGCTTGTATGTTTATTTTCTTTCTTGTTGATTGACATTTTTCTGACTTTCACTATTAAAAAACCTTTAAATATCACGCGTCAACTGAATACAATTTTAAATTTAGGAGATGCTAATAAAATTGAAGTAATTCTTGAAAACACGACAAATCAAGCCTTAAACATTATTTTGTTTGAAGGATATCCTGTCGAAATGCAAGTGCGAAATCAATCTTATTATCTATTTATTTTACCAGGAAGTCAAAAAAGCATTTCATACGAATTTGTGCCAAAAAAACGAGGAGATTATATTTTTGGAAACATGATGATTTTCATTTCTTCCTTTTTGTTCTTATGTAAACGAAAAATTGATTACAAAATTGAACACAAAGTGCAAGTTTATCCTTCAATTCTTCAAATGAAACAATATGAATTGAAAGTATTTAACAAGCAAACATTGGCTCAAGGAATCAAAAAAATTAGAAGAATTGGTCATAATAACGAATTTGAGCAAATCAAAAACTATGTGGAGGGCGATGACATTAGAACGGTAAACTGGAAAGCAACTAGTAAACGCAGTAATCCTTACGAAGTTGGTTTAATGGTGAATCAATACCAAGAGGAGCGTTCGCAATCGATTTATGCAGTCATCGACAAAAGTAGAAACATGCAAATGGAATTTGAGCACATGACCATGTTGGATTATTCCATTAATTCTGCCTTAGTTTTCTCAAATATTGCTCTCAAAAAAGGAGATAAAGCTGGATTGATCACTTTTTCTGATAAAATCGGAACACAACTGCAAGCAGATAGAAATGCAGGTCAATTGCGTAGGATTTTGAACTTGCTATACAATCAAAAAACGCACTTCAAGGAATCTAGTTTTGAGTTGTTGTATGAATCCATCCGTCAGACAATAAAAACGCGTTCACTTTTAATGCTTTACACCAATTTTGAAAGTGAATTTGCCATGCGAAGAGCCTTACCAACTTTGAAAAAAATTAACCAAAAACACGTATTAGTTCTTGTATTTTTTCAAAATAATGAGTTGGAAGAATTGGCTTTTCAACGCATTGATTCAACGGAAAACATTTATCAAGCCGCCGTTGCCGAAAAATTGGTGAATTTAAAAGTCAATATCGCTAAAGAACTAAAACAAAATGGAATTCAAACACTTCTAACTCGTCCCGAGGATTTGAATGTTACAACCATTAATAAATACTTGGAGTTGAAGGCTAAGGGAGTAATTTAAATAGGGTTACCCAATCTTCACCGAGGTCATGCTCAGTGAACCACCCATTGTATAATCATTAAACAGTGTAATTTCTTCTTTTTCTTGAGCTAGACCTAGAGCATATAACAATGGATAGAAATGATCTGGAGTTGGAATGGATAATTCAATACTTTTTCCTAATTTTTTATAGTCATTAAATACGGAGAAATTTCGATCTAAAATGTGTTTTTTGAAAATTTCATTGGCTTCGATTGCCCAGTCATATCCATAATTTTCTTGATTGAGTTTGTCCCAAGCAACCATTCCAAGGTTATGAACCATATTTCCACTTCCGATAATTAATACACCTCGTTTACGTAATTTTTGGAGGTATTGAGCTAATTCAAAATGATATGAAGCAGCTTTGCTGTAATCTATACTTAATTGTAAGGTTGGAACATCTGCTAAAGGGTACATT
>CAZHLZ010000084.1:0-12129 GCA_964532475.1 uncultured Chitinophaga sp. | reverse complement strand
TAATACCATTTTGTGGTACTTCTTGGTGAAAGGGCATACAAAAAACCTCCTTCAAATCGTAGTTTTTTTAACTCGTAATCAAACCAAAGTCCTTCAACTCCTGTTCCACGCATTCTGCCATCTTGTAAATTTATCATCGGAGTATTTACCAATTGACGACCAAAAATGAGATGTCCCTTTTTTAAATTATATTTCAAATACAATTCTTCCAAACGGTCCATATCTTTGTGATTGTCAGGATTTTCAATATCAAATAAACCAATTTCGTAACGATTTAATTGGCCTGTTAAGCTATCTGGATTATGCAAAACAGAAGACTTGAGATTAAAAAAATAAAATCCACTCACTGCAAATTGAAAATTTCTAAATTGAGCTGTTTCAAATCTTAATCCTCCACCAACTGCATTTGCGTAATAATCTGTAAGCAAGCCTTCATTAATGGTTGAACTAAAAAAGTAACGGAAATGTCCGTGAGATGTCCCGTTTTTGAACGCATGAAACAAGGAATTTGTATCTTCTGTTACATTTTGTTTCCCTTTCCACATGATGGCTTTTTCATTCAAATCATGGTGTTGAGAAAAGACATTATTTGCCCAGCTTATTAGTAAAATAAGGTAAAAATGTTTCATTGTTTTATTTGTTTACTTAAATGTAGAAAATTTTAAAATTTATTTTTCCAGTTAATTCCTTTAAATTAGTTTTGGCATGGTTTTATCCAAAAACACATTCCAAAACTATCATTCTATTCTTTTTTTCCGGCGGATTGCATCCGCCATCACCAATATTTAACTCCTAACGGAGTTATTGTTTAAAAACGGAATTAGCATTTGTATAAAATTATACTTTATAACGGTTTTGGAGATTTTGAATATTTTCCTATGGCACCATTGTTTTACTATTTATTGCTTTTCATCGCAGTAAATGGTCCATATTTGTGCTGTTTTTCCGAAAATTTATCAGCATATGGTCCAAATGGATGATCAATTGGTTTTTTTGTTAGGTCTGGCCAATCTTGGGGGGTGTTTTTATGAGGTCTTGACTGCGCTAAAATATAGGCAGAAACATCCCACGCTTCGTCGTCACTTAATTGAGGTGAATCATGCGAAACACCAAAAGGCATATTGTATTTTACAAAGCGAGCCATGTTTGTAATGCGATTCAAACCTGCTGCATCGTTAAAACTATTTCCCCCCCAAAGTGGTGGATACATAAATTCAATGCCATCCGCATTCATGATGCCTTCTCCATTTGGAGCGTGACAACTTGCACATTTTGCATTGTAAACAAGTTTACCACTTTCAGGACTCGCAACACGATTCAAAAAAGCCAACTCTTTCAAGCCAGATCCTTCTGCTTTTCTTCCCTTTGGCACATTTTTCCCTAAATGCTTCATATAGGCAACAATTGCTTTCATTTCTTTGCTGGATTCGTCCAAAGCTTTTCCATTCAAACTACGTTCAAAACAATCATTGATGCGTTTCTCCATACTTTCCATTTTGCCACTTCGAGCCCTAACTTTAGGATAAGTGGAAGCAACAGAACCGTAATTGTTTCCGAATATCTTCGTTCCAGAAGCCAAGTGACAATTCTGACAGTTTAAGCCATTTGAAAGAGATTTTACTTTTCCTTTGGGACCAAAAAATTTGGCAGTGTGCTCTATTAAATCCTGTCCATAAAATACTTCATCCAGATTTTTTTCATTCGTGATGTATTCCATATCAGAGGGAATCCAATAAAAACTACTTACTTTTTCTTCTTTTACTTCCTCAATTGGAGTAATTTTCTCTTCCTTTGAATTGAAAAAGTTAGAAATAGTATCTAAATTAAGTAAAACGAAGGGCATAATTACGATAATAGCCACCAAAATCAATACTAAATGAAATAATTTTTGAATGATTCGCAAATAAACCTCTCTACTTTTATCTGAATTTTCCATATTTCAAGTTTTTAGCTGATTAATGTGGCAATTTATCCTTAATCACTCCGTAAAGAAATGTTCCGACTAAAGCAAAAACAATTACAATACTAAAAGAAATAAAACCATAACCAAGGTTTACAACCATTGGTCCGGGACAAGCGCCGCTCAATGCCCAGCCTAATCCGAAAATCGTTCCACCTATTAAATAGCGAACAATTGATTTCTCTTTAGGGAAAAATTGAATTGGTGCACCAGAAATATCTCTTACTTTTAGTTTTTTTATTAGAAAAACACCGATAACTCCAGAAATTACTGCTGTGCCAATAATTCCGTACATGTGAAAAGATTGAAAGCGGAACATTTCCTGAATGCGATACCAAGATAAAGCTTCAGATTTTGTCATCACAATTCCAAAAATGATTCCGACAAATAAAAATTTAATAAATTTCATAATCTTATTATTTAAAAATTAGTGGAAAAATGAGATATGTCATAGCTAAACCTCCAATGAAAAAGCCAATTACCGCGATCAAGGAAGGGATTTGTAAATCAGAAAGTCCACTGATAGCATGACCAGATGTACATCCACCTGCGTAGCGAGAACCGAAACCAACTAATAATCCTCCAATTGCCAATACAAGAAACCCTTTTAATGAAAAAGCGTTTTCAAGACTAAATAATTCTAAAGGTTGTGTTGTTGTTGGTTTTTCAAAACCCAATTCCTTTAAATCCTTCACCGTGGATTCAGCTAATTTTAAAGGTTCGTCTGTACTTAAAAATTCTTTCGCCAAAAATCCACCAATGATTGCTCCGACAAGGAAAACTAAGTTCCAAATTTGTGTTTTCCAATTGAAATCAAAAAATTTCACTTTTTTTCCTGCCCCTGCAATGGTACAAATTGTTCTTAAATTGGAAGAAAAACCAAAAGATTTCCCAAAAAATAAAAGCGTAAACATGATGGCTGCGATTACAAGACCTGAAAACCACCAAGACCAAGGTTGTGTTAAAAATTCTATCATAATTTCTTAATTAATGTGAAATGAAATAATTGGTTTAAACATGTGATTTATTAACTTTTCTGTCGCACTACTATGGAAAAAATTTCCTTTTCCATGTGTTCCAATGCATACAATGTCCATGTTGTTCATTTGATTGAAATGAATTACTCCGCTTTCAACGTCCTTATCGTGTAAAATATGTGCTTCAAAATCAGTCATTCCGTGTTTTTTAGCAAAATTTTCCATATCTGCCTTTATTGTTTCCTCAGAATGATTTTTGGCAACTTGCAAAAAGTGAACTTTCGGATTAAAATCATGGATTATTTTCTTAAGTAAAGTCAATTCTTGATTTATTTCTTCACCAAATTGATGTACTAACAAGATATTTTTCAGCTCCAAATTAGATCTATCACACATCAGAGATAATACAGGAACACTTGATTTTCTTGCGACTAATTGTGTTTCAGTACCTGAAATTTTTTCTTTTAGTCCCCAAGCACCTTTTGTTCCCATAGCAATTAAATCAAATTTATTTCTTTCAGCGAAATCAATGATTGTATTATTTGTTTTGCCAATTTGCAAGTGTATAAATTTGTCAGTTCCATAAAGTGTTTGCAACTGTGTTAATTTACGTTTCGCAATTTCTACTTGGGATTCTACGTATTTTGTATCAATTTCTCCGCAAGTTGAAATCGTTCCGTTTAAATCTAATGTAACTGTCTCTGGAAAATTCATTACATGTAGAAAGTGAATTTCCATGGCAGTAGTTTTGCTCAGATTTTCAACCAAAATGTAGGCAAATTCTGCTTGAACGGTGAAATCTGTTGGGATTAATACTTTAATTTTTTCCATGAGTATTTGGTTTATTTTTAGTGAAAAAAGATTTTACTATGCTCAATGTCAATGCTCCTAAAATTGCAAAATTTATCATCAAAGGAAATGGCGTTGAATTTATTGCGCAAGCTTCCGAATTACAATACGTCGTCAGCCAATAAACATAGCCTAAGATCGAACCTGAAACGGCACCTATGATGTTCAGGTAATTTTGTTTTAACCAATTCATTTTTATGTGATTTTATTTAATTCGTCAATTGAACCTGCGTCAAAAAGTGAGGTAAATCCGTTAGTTTTCATCAACTCCAAAGCATGTCTACTTCTATTTCCTGACCTACAGAAAATTAGATAATCTTTAGTTTTATCTAAACTTGGTAATGTTGCAAACAAGCTGTCTAGTGGAATATTAACAGCATTTGGAATGTTATTTTCAATCAATTCGTTCGGATTCCTAACATCTAGGAGTACGGGGTTTCTTTCTAAAAAACGCTTTAAAGCTTGCTTTTTAGTTTGAAAAATAGTTCTAAAATTCATAATAAATGTGGAGCCAAAAATTAGTGACTCCACGATTTAATAATTATTTTAACACTTTGCTTTGGCAAACGAAATCAGTTTTTGGAATGGATGTTTCACCAATTGCTTTGAATCCACCTTCGATTTCAGTGAAATTTCGGTAACCTCTTGCTTGTAGGATACTTGCAGCAATCATACTTCTGTATCCTCCAGCGCAATGTAAAAAGAAATGCTCATCTGGATTAACATATTTTGTCCAATCATTGATGTAAGCTAAAGGTTTGCTATAAGCTTCTGCAATATGTTCTGCCTCGTATTCAGACTCTTTTCTCACGTCCACAACAACAGATTCTTCTAGTTTGAAACGAACTTCAAATTCACTAGCAGAAATTCGATCGATGGTATCTACCTCTTTTCCGGCTGCTTTCCAGGCATCAAAACTACCTTCTAAATATCCTAAAACATGGTCAAAGCCAACACGACTCAAGCGTGTAATAACTTCTTCCTCCATTCCAGCTTCTGTAATTAATAAAATTTCTTGTTTTACATCACCAATTAATGCACCTACCCATGGAGCAAAATCTCCGTTGATACCAATATTAATTGATTGAGGTACAAATCCTTTCCAAAAATCTCCGCTGTTTCTTGTGTCTAAAATTAATGCTCCAGACGATTCAGCTAATAATTCAAATGCCATTGGATTTAGTGGCGTAAGTGCTTTTGATTTTACTGTTTCAAAATTTTCATAGCCTTTTTTGTTCATGGCAACATTGTGCCCAAAATATGCTGGTGGAGGCAATAGACCATCTGTTACAGCTGCAATAAATGCCTCTTTATTTGGCTGGTTTAAAGCGTAATTTGTTGCTCTTTCATGTCCAATCGATCCAACTGTTTCTTTCGACATATTTTTTCCACAAGCAGAACCAGCTCCGTGCGCTGGATAAACAATTACATCATCACTCAAAGGAACGATTTTTGTCATCAAACTTTCATACAACAATCCAGCTAATTGTTCTTGTGTCATATCAGCAGCTTTTTGAGCTAAATCTGGACGACCAACATCTCCTAAAAATAAAGTATCACCTGAAAAAATTGCATGGTCTTTTCCATTTTCATCGATTAATAAAAAGGTTGTACTTTCCATCGTGTGACCAGGAGTATGCAATACTTTTATTTTTACATTACCGATTTCAAAAACCTGACCATCCTCAGCAATAATTGCTTCAAACTCAGTTTTAGCATTTGGTCCATAAACAATTGGTGCAGCAGTTTTTTTACTTAAATCCAAATGTCCTGAAACAAAATCGGCATGGAAATGTGTTTCAAAAATGTATTTTAATTTTACTCCATCCTCTTTCAATCTATCCATGTAAGGATTGATTTCTCTTAATGGGTCAACGATAAATGCTTCGCCATTGCTAACCACGTAATAAGCACCTTGTGCCAGACATCCAGTGTAAATTTGTTCGATTTTCATGTTGTTGAATATTATAATTACTAAATATGATGCAAAGATAGGAGTACTAATTTAATCAAAAAGTAACAGAAGTTACATAAATCAGTTTTTTTTATGATTTTTATTAGTTTTTAAAACCCAGATTTAATGTAGGAATAACCTTGTTCTTGTTTTTCAACAATATAGATTATACCAGCAGGCACGAATCCTGCCTCAGAAATGATGGAAGATTTTTCTACTTTTCGTTCTTTTAAAGAAAATTCACACGCTTGAAATTCTACTCCATTTTTTTTTGCTTCCTGAATTCCTTTAAGAACAGTCGTTTTGTTGCTTTGAAGCATTTCTAAACCTGGACCATGGCAAACTACTTCAATTTTAGTGTTTGGGGCAACTGATTTGATGTTTTTCAATTGTTTCATCAAGGCCTTGTGCGATAAAGTATCCGAGGTCGTGAGTTGAAAAACAATTTTGTGTTCCTTTAAATCTGTTTTTTCCTGTGCGTTTGCAGTTCCAAAAAGTAAACTTACAAATACTACTAAAAGTGCAAAAAAATTTGTTTTCATGTTGAAGAATTTATTATTTCCTTCAAAAGTACGAGGTAGAATTAATAATGAAAGTAACTCTTGTTACATCTCCTTCTACTGAAATTATTTTTTCTTTCCGCTAATAATTCTTGATACAATCCCTTTGTCGTTTGTTAATTCTGCGCCAATTACGCCTAATAAATGTAAAGCAATAAAGGTGAGTAAATAATAAATAGACAAAACATGAATTTCCTCCATAATTTCGTGTAAACTGTCTGGACCAAATTCAATGAAAAGTCCTGTTGTCAAAGACATGGTGATTCCTAAATAAAAAATCACATACACCCAAGCTTTAAATTTCCCTTTGAAATCAAGACTTTTGTTTAAGGGACTTTGAAATTTCATTTCTCCAAAAAATGGAAGTGTAAATCGGATGGCAAACAAAAAAACTAAGACATAACCGATGTAAATATGCCAAATCCACATTGGTTTTCTGATTTGTTTTGCCAAACTGATGCTATCATCTTCGCTCAAGGTTTGATCTGTTGATTTTAAAAACTCTTGAATGATGTCTGAAACATTATTTTTATTCATCCATGTCATGCGAAGAAAAATTGTCAGTAGCAAAAACATCATCGACAATGCAATTGCCCAATGTAAAATGCGGTAAATTTTAGAATAATCTTTGTTTGTCATAATCGTAAAAAAAAATCAAAGTTAATATTAATTATCAAAATCAAATCCTAGAATTTGAACAAAATCTTTCACAAAAAGAATAATCTTGTGTAGCCATTTTTGTCTAGGTCAAATTTGACTATTATTTATATGCAAAGTATTGTAAAAAAACAATTCTAATTTACATCAAAGATGAAGTTGTTTTTTATTTCGAAAATCAAACGAATCAATCCGTTTGCGTATGGACAAAAACTAATAAAACACAAAATAATGAGATTATCATGGAATACATTTCCTCTACTTAATGGTTGAAGCTTTAGTTCGTATTTTTTGGGATTGAGATTCCTTCTATAAGAAGAATAAAATGTAATTTATTTGATTATCACAATTTTCTCAGAAAAACTATTTTGATTTGAAATCAAATTAAAAATATATACTCCACAGCTAAGTGAAGAAACATCAATATTATTTTGTGAATTTGCTTCTATTACAATTTCTCCCAAACTATTTATTAGCTGTATTTTAAAATTTCCAAAATCATTTAATTTAGTTTCAATAAATATGTTATCTGTTGCAGGATTTGGGGAAATAGTAAAATCATTTTCCCTTTTTTTAGCTAGCGAAAGACTATTATAATCACAAGCGATAGCCGAATTTGTAGTATAAAACCCAAAATCTGCATCCTCATAACATCTTAAACCTGATGAATAATTTACGTCACATGCCATATTAACGTCTGAAATATAATTAAACATGTACGATGGGTCTCCAATTTTCTCATAAATAGAGGTTGAAAATTGGTTTCCAGAAGAATTTGAATGTGTTACGAATAATTTCATTAAATCAAATCCATTGATACTTTCACTTGAAATTGAATTTACCGTTACAGTTAAGGTGTCAATCACTTGTGTAATAGGACTTTTGGTCTTAAATACCCATGATTCCCCAGTTTGCTTTTTTAAATCGTATAAGATTTGAAATTCATCAAATTTGGTGTCCCAAAAATAGACAACACTATCTTCCTCATAAACCAAAACCTCCAAAGGCCTTCCATCACAACCAACTTCTTCATTTTTGATTAATAGGGTACAATTTTTATTATTGAAAACGCTATCTTGAATGCTTTCAATCTTTAAAAAAGAACTTCCAGGTCCCATCCATGCTTGTCCATAGTGCCAAACTGCTCCTATTGGAGCAAAATTTTGAGAAAATCCAATTGAAATTGAACAAATAGCTATTGATATTAATAGTGTTTTCATAACGTTTATAACGGTTTATCTAAAGAAAGGTTGGAAATTTTCAATTGTTTTTTAGATTGCCCACATTGTGCTACTAAATATTCCAATTAAGCCTAAATCCTCAAAATCAACTTCAAATTAAACCTTCGTTGAGTTAAATAATTTGGAATGGAATAATATTTTCCTGAAACATCTTGAATCCATTGTTTGGAAAGCACGTTGTTGATTCCCATTAAATTAAATACTTCCAAAGAAACTGTTGCATCAGTAAAACGAGATTTCTTGATTTTTGTTACCTTGGATAATTTTTGTTCTTTTACTTTTTTCTTGTGCAATAAATCGTAGGTCAATCCTAAATCTGTTCTAAAATATGATTTTTGACGTAAAGTGTCTTTGTAACGCTCAAAATCTGGTGGTCCGTAAGGCAATCGTGTTCCAAAAAGCAAACCTAATTGAACTGAAAAACTTTCAAATCCTGGCATGTTGTCTTGAAACAAAATTGCAAAATTCATCAATTGATCGGTTGGTCTTGGAACGAAGGTTGGTTTTATCAAAGCGCTATCTACCACTTCTTGATCTTCGCTGACCCCAAAGTAAATACGTTCTCCTGCGGCATTGTAATACAACATGTACTCATCGCCTTTTACGTCTTCTTTTGTTGACAAAAATCCAACTTTAAAAAAGGATTCAATGCCATTCACAAATTCACCGTGAATGTTTAAATCTAAACCATACGCATAAGCTGTTGCTTTATTTTCAGCATAGTATCTCGTACGTACATTATCTACTTCGTAAGGGTTTACGTCCCACAAATATTTGTAGTAAACTTCTGAAGAAAATTTAAAGGGTACTTTTCGATCCCACATAGAAAACAAGAAATCGTATCCTCCAACAATATGAAAAGATTTTTGGGATTTTACATCCAAATTTAATTTCCCATCAAAAGTTCTAAATTCTCTGTAAAATGGAGGTTGATAATACATTCCACTAGCTAATTTGAATACCGAAGAACGTTTTCTAATATTTCCATTGTTGTAAAAATATTGTCTTGGAAAAAAATACATGGACACTCTTGGTGTGATGTAAAATTCTTGATTAATTTCGGTGTAACCTGAGCGAATCCCAATGTTGAAAACGGTTCTGTTGTATGAACTTTCAATGGTATCGCTGTGTGTCACGAATCTTTTTCCAGTTTTTTCGGTAATTTTTTGACGAACTTCAACAATATAATTTTTTTTCGCTTTTCCCCATTCTGTTGAAAACTGAGTAAAACCAGTAAATCGACTATTTTCTAAAGTCAAATTACTTTTTATTGTTTCAAATAAAACTAACTCGTTGTTTGTACTTTGTGGTTGGCTATAACCAGCAGAATCAACCATTTTCCATTCACTTAAAACATCAGCAAATTGATCTTTTTGATAATTTATACCCCAAACTAATTTGGATTTTGCCCCAATTCGATAAGAACCGTTGTGGTACAAATTAATGATTGTTGCGTTTAATTTGTTGCGCGCATGATTCAAAAATGTTCCAATTCCAACGGTTGCAATGGAATCTCCATACTCTTCTTTGGAAGGATCGGTTTCCAGTTGATTGATAAAATATTGACCCTGAATATCAAAATATTCGCGTTCATCCGTTTTAAAAATGGAAGCGTAAAAATCCAATTGCGTGTTTTTATTTGCCTTCCATTTTAGTGCAGTTCCAGTTGTAATTGTTTGAAAACGAGTTTGTTCTTGGCCATCAAAATAAATATTAAATCGATATGCTTCGTTCACTGTTCCAAAATCTGTTTGCTGTGTTTCAGGAGAAAATCGGTAATCATTGGAAGAAAAATGAGCAATCGTGCTCCAAACTAAATTTTCATTCAAGTTAAAATTCACTAAAGCTTGTGCATCATAAAAAACGGGATTGTAGGCACCTTTTGTAGGTAAAGAATTTAATAAATATCCATTGGCACGGTAACGAACTCCTGCTAAGTAATTCATTCTTGGTCCAACTCGATGTGCAATGTGACTTTCCACGCCTAATAAGGATGCCATCACAGAAGCGTTTAAAGAATCCGGATTTTTATAAGTAATATCTAAGACGGAACTCAATTTATCACCATAACGCGCATCAAAACCACCAGCGCTAAAGCGAATATCTTCCACCAAAGCCGTATTGATAAAACTCAAACCTTCTTGTTGACCTGAACGGGTTAAAAATGGACGATTAATTAAAAAATCATTGACATAAACCAAATTTTCATCGTAATTTCCTCCACGAACATTGTAACTTGAAGTTAATTCATTGTTTGAACTGGCTGCGGTAGTGTAAATCAAAGTTCTTTCCACACTTGGATTTGGAAAGGATTGAATGTCTAATTTTGGAAGTTTAGAAATCAAAATATCTCGATCTCCGTAACCTTTTACGTCCACAGATTTTATTTCAAGAATTGGAAAAACAGTATTTTTAATTTTTTTGATCTCATTTTCTTTCACAGAATAATTTTGATTGACTTCAAGTGAATCGTATTTGAAAAGAAAATTGAAGGTTTTATTGGCTGGAATTTCTATTTTGAAATCTCCTTTTTCATCCGAGTAAATTGGCTTTGAAGATAATTCAAGAACAAAAATTTTCACATTTTCAATGGAATTACCTTTTTTATCGACACATTTTCCTTCAATGGTACCATTTTGAGCAAGAATTACCGAGCTACAAAAAAAGATGAATAAAAGTAAAAAATGTTTCATTGATAAAAATAACGTATAAAAGTAGTGCTTATTATTCAAACTTAACTTTTCAAAACAATTAAATCATTTTCAAATACTTCAATTGCTTCGTAAAGATTGGAAATGAAGGAATCAACATCTCCATTGGGACAGAAATTTAAAAAATTCTCACTACGTTCTTGGAGCCCATTGTTTGGGAAAAGTTTGGATTTTAAATCCTCGATTTGTTTTAATTCTTGTTCAAAAGCGTTTTTTTGCTGTTTAATTAATTTTTGTTTGATCGACTCAATTTGATTCTGTAGTTTAGTTTTTTCTGCCTCAGCAAATTTTAATAAATTAGTATCAAAATGAGTTATTTGTTTCTCAATTACTTGAAGGAGTTCGTTTGTCTTGCTTTCTAATTCTGAAAAATCAATTTCTTTTTTCAAATTATTTTTTACAAAATTTTGCTTCAAATCATCTAAGGGTGAAAATATTTCAAGTTCACTTAAATTCAATTTTGCCAATTTTTTTTGTGCATTTGCATCGATAATTTGAATTGAATTTCGAACTTTCAATAAGGGAAAAGTAAGTTTCAAGGCATCAAAAACCCCTTTCAATTGAGTCCAATAGGCAATTTCTGCGGCTCCACCAATGTATGCTAAATTTGGTAAAATGAATTCTTGATACACTGGTCGCAAAACTACATTCGGCGAAAAATTTTCTGGAGAAGAATCAATTAAATCAAATAGTTGTTCTATGGAAAAGGTTCCAATTCCAGCAATTTGAAAATTTTCACCTTCTTTTATGATACGAATGCGTTCGTTTTCAGTTAAGTAAAATAAATTTAATGGTCGAGGAAAAATTTGAGGTTTAAATCCTAAATCCTCTAATTTGTTGGAAGTCTCAATAACTTGTGCTTCAGAAAATGAACTTTCAATTTCTTTTTTCAGAATTGGAATAAATTCTTTTTTTAAGTTGGAAGAATTTGCGTCCACAATTACTAATCCATATTCTTTGAATAATTCATTTACAAAGGAAAATGTAGCTTCAGCAAGGTTTTTTCCTTGGTATTTATTTAATAAATCATGAATTTTTGCTTCTGGGAAATTTCCAAAGAATGCCTTCACTTCATTTTTAATGGTATCAAAATTTTCTAAAGGATAATTTCCAACGGCGCCGCCAAAATCCGATTCCCAGCTAATTTTTTTATTAAAAATATTGGTATGATTGATTTCAGCAAAATCGTGATCTTCACTAGCCATCCAATAAATAGGCAC
>CAZHLZ010000083.1:0-12132 GCA_964532475.1 uncultured Chitinophaga sp. | reverse complement strand
TGTTTCATGACTCCAGAGGAGTCAAATGTCTTAACGGCGGACGATAGTCCGTCGTTAACAAGGATGTTTGAGCAGTTTTGGCGTGCGTTTTTGTGGTTATTGAGCCTGTTGTGCCACGTTGAGCATGTCGAAATGAAATAAAAACCATGACAAAACTTAAAATGGGCAAAGTGACGGATAAAAATAAGACCAATCCATTTCATAATAAATATTTGGCTTAAAAGTATAAAATTGATAGATTTGCACAACAAAAAAGCAGAAAAAAAGATAAAAATATTTTTTTTTGAAAAAAAGTTTAACAAATAAGTGTTAATTGATTTTTTTTTCGTAATATTGCACCCCCAATTAGGGCAAAATAAAGAATTTTTAGAGTCATGGATATCATAAGAGAACTTCAAAACGAATTAGTAGAAGTAAAACAATTTCCAGCTTTTTCAAGCGGAGATACCGTTACAGTATCATATAAAATTAAAGAGGGTGCTAAGGAGCGTATTCAGCAATACCAAGGGGTTGTTTTGCAACGTCGTGGTACTGGAACAACAGAAACTTTCACAGTAAGAAAAATGTCTGGAAACGTTGGTGTTGAAAGAATTTTCCCAATTTCTTCTCCATTTTTAGAAAGTATTGTGATTAACAAAAAAGGTGCTGTACGTCGTGCTCGTATTTTCTACTTCAGAGAATTGACTGGTAAAGCTGCTCGTATTAAAGAAAAAAGATCTTACGCGAAAGCATAATTTCAAACTCATTATACCGAACCCCGTTTCCTTCATTGGTTATGGGGTTTTTTGTTTTATTTTCAAAGTATAACTTATGTTTTTTATTCTTTCAAAAGCCCTATATTTTTTTATCAATCCTTTTTCTTGGATATTGATTTCATTATTTATTTACCTTTTTGTTAAAAGAGAAAAATGGAAAAAAGGCGCGAAAATTTCATTGATATTTTGTTTGTTATTTTTTTCGAACTCATTTATTTTTCTAGAATTTGAACGTTTGTGGGACGTGCATGGAACTCCTATTTCAAAGGTGAAGAAATATGAAGTTGGCATTGTATTAAGCGGCATGTTTGATTACAACAACGATTTAAAAACCTTAAGTGCAAGAAGAGGAACTGATCGTATTTGGCAAGCCATTACCTTGTATAAGAAAGGAAAAATAAAAAAAATATTACTAACTGGAGGTTCAGGTTTTATTTCAGATCGTGGGCTAGACGAAGCAAATCAATTGAAAGATGTCCTTTTGAAATGGGGGATTCCAGAAAAGGATATTATTGTTGAATCAAAGTCAAAAAACACCTACGAAAATGCTGTTGAAACCAAAAAGGTGCTTATTCGTTCTTATCCGCACATAAAAAAATGTTTACTAATTACCTCAGGTCAACACATGCGACGTGCACGGGCTATTTTCAAAAAGCAGGGAATTAAGTGCGATACCTATTCAACAGATTTATTTACCGGGCCAAAACGCCGTTATTATTGGGATCAATTCATCGTTCCAGATGCAGAGACGCTTTTTAATTGGAATTCCCTCATAAAAGAGTGGATAGGCTACGTAGTTTATGATGTCAAAGGTTATTTATAAATGCTAGTCTTTGAGAGAGTTGAAATTGAAAATGGCTGGTACATTTTTGTTCCAAATTTTCTAGAAGAAAAGGCGGCGAATGATTTATTTGAGTATTTTTTTCAGCACTTGAACTGGGAAAGTTCGGAGATAATTATTTTTGGCAAGACATACTCAACTCCAAGATTAGAAGCGTTTTATGCCTTGGAGAATCAATCCTATTCTTATTCTGGTAAAAAACTAAAAGTAAATGATTTTGACGTTGAATTATTGAAATTGAAACAGCGAATCGAGGCTGAAGTTTTACATGAAGAATCCTTCAATTCTGTATTAGCCAATTTATACAGAAATGGTTTGGATTCCAATGGTTGGCACGCCGACAATGAAAAAGAATTGGGAAAAAATCCGTTAATTGCTTCACTAAGTCTGGGTGAAACACGCCGTTTTGATTTGAAACACAATTTTACGAAAGAAAAATTATCATTTGACTTAAAAGCAGGCAGTTTACTCATCATGGGAGGATCCATGCAGCATTTTTGGAAACATCAAATTGCAAAATCGAAGAAAATTGAACAGGCCAGGATCAATTTGACTTTTCGAAAGATTATATCATAAAAAAAGTCCCAAATTTCTTTGAGACTTTTACTAAATTTATCTTCGGCAACTTCTTATTGAGGAACGTTGTTTGGATTCAATAAATCGTAGAATTGATCAATTTTTGGCATCAAAATAATACGTGTTCTTCTGTTTGCTGCTTTATTTTCTGGAGTGTCATTAGATGTTAGAGCATTAAATTCACCTCGACCCGCTGCAATCAATCTGTTTGGGTTAATGTTATTTTTAGTTTGTAAAGTTCTAACAACTGTTGTAGCTCTCAATACACTTAAATCCCAGTTATCTTTCATACACGTTGTTTTCATTGGTACATTGTCCGTGTAACCTTCAATCATTACTTCCAATTCTGGACGAGATTCAATTAATTTTGCAATATTTGCTAATACTTCGTCCGCCTTTGCAGTTAATTCTGTGCTTCCGCTTTTGAATAATACTTTATCAGAAATGTTTATCATTACCACGGTTTTATCAACTTTGATATCAACATCACCATCCTCTAAACCATTTTTAAGCACACCCTTCAAGTTAACAGCTAAAGCCAAATTCAAAGAATCTGCTTTGGTTTTTGCAGCTTGCAATAATTTTATGTACTTGTCTTTATTTTCCAATTGAGACAAAGTTTCTTTGATGTTGTCATTCGCCGCTTGAGTTAAAATAGTTAAATCACCAACTTGAGTTAATTGTTTGTCTCTCAGTTTTTTACAATCATCTAATTGCTCTCTTAAGTCTTTTACTTGTTCAGTTTTAGAGATAATTGAACTGTTAGCCAAAATTAAATCATTATTCAATTGAGCCACTTGACTTTGAGAAGAATACAATTTATTTTGTGCATCAACCAAACTTTCATTACATTTTGCATTAGCAGTTTCTAATTCAGTTTTCATGGCTGTGAATTTCTTCTTACTAACTACGCAAGAAGTAAAACTCAGAGCTAAAATTGCGATTGAAATGTATTTTATCATAATTAAGATTTTTATAAGGGTTAAAATTAAGAATAAAATGAATACTTAGCTTGTTTTTTTAACAAAATTTGTTGCAATTTTTGCAGAAAGTAAACAAAGTGGAATTCCACCGCCAGGATGAACGCTTCCACCGACGAAAAACAAACCATTAATTTTTGAAAAATTTGGATGCCTAAAAAATGCTGCCATACGATCGTTAGAACTCGCTCCATACAGTGCTCCAGCGAAACTTGATGTTCGTTCTTCAATGCGAATTGGGTCCAAGTATTCCTCCACAACAATTAATTCTTCCAAATCGATTTGCAACATCCGATTAAGTTTTTTGATCACATTTTGCCTTGTTCTCTTTCTGATTTCTCCCCAATTTTGACCACAATTTGAAGGTACATTTACCATCACAAACCAAGATTCTTGCCCTTCGGGTGCATCTGATTTTACAATTTTAGTACTGATGTGAATGTATATCGTTAGATCTTCTGACACATTTTTCTTATTAAAAATTGTATCAAATTCCTCTTGATAATTTTCGCTAAAAAAAATGTTATGTAAATCAAGTTGAGGAAATTCTTTTTTAATTCCCAAATAAAAAATTAAGGCAGAACTTGAAGGTTCTTGTTTATTTACTTGCTTCGGAATTTTTAAATTGGGCAATAGATTTTTGTAGGCAGGTCGAATGTCAGAATTGCAAAAAACTAATTCTGAAAGATATTCACCACTAGTTGTTTTTATTCCGAGAACTTTTTTCTTGTCGTGTAAAATCTCTTTTACCTCCTGGTTAAACTCAAATTTTACACCTAAATCTTGTGCCAATTTGACCAAAGATTCAGTAATTGAGTGCATTCCTTTTGTGGGGAAATAAGTTCCAAAGCCATGTTCCAAATGCGGAATAATATTTAAAATCCCTGGAGCCTGATATGGATTAGAACCATTGTAAGTAGCGTAACGATCAAAGATTTGAATTAATTTCGGGTGATTAAGTTTCTTTGCGTTTACTTGGTGCATGGAAGTGAAAAGATGCAAGCGATGTGCATTTGAAAGACATTTTAATACAGCTTTGCTAAAATACGTTTTTGTTTTGTGTAATGATTTTTCTAAAAATGCTTCGTGCGTTTTGTCATAAATAAAACTACTTTTTTGAAAGTGCTTTTTCAGTGGACTTGAATCAATTTTAAGGGTTTTTTGAACAACTTCTAGAAGCTCATTTATTTCAGATTTAAAAGGTAGAAAGGTTCCATCTTCAAAAAAATAGTGACAAGCAGTATCATGTTTTACGTATTCAAAATAGTCGTTAGTTTTTTTTCCTGCCAATTCAAAAAGTTCTTCTACAAATTGAGGCATGGTAAATAGGGAAGGGCCCGCATCAAATCTAAATCCTTGCAGTGAAAAGGCAGATAATTTACCTCCAGGATATGAATTTTTTTCAAAAACAGTCACCTCAAAACCTTTCACTGCCAATCTAATGCTTGCAGCTAATCCAGCGATTCCAGAGCCAATTACAATTGCTTTTTTCATTTTAAGGGAACAAATTTTTCAGTGAAAAGTTTACTACTTTATTGCTTTAAGCAAAATTAGTCATTATTTGCATGCTAACTTAGATTTAATAAGTTAAAGTTCATGCTAGCAAAAAATACTTTAAAAACATTAGAATTAATTTCAATTCTGTATTTTTGTACAAAAATTACTTCAATGACACTTCAAGACTTTCAAAACGATATCAAACAAGGTATTCCAACTATTTTACCTCCAAAGAAGGAATACGAAATCAACATCAATCATGCGCCGAAACGAAAAGAAATTCTTTCTCCAGAAGAAAAGAAGTTAGCCATTCGAAATGCTTTACGTTATTTTCCGAGCTCTTTTCATGCTGAATTGGCACCTGAATTCATGGAAGAATTGAATACTTACGGAAGAATCTATATGTATCGCTTCAGACCAGATTATACGATGTATGCACGACCAATTTCCGATTATCCAGGGAATTCTGAGCAAGCAAAAGCAATTATGTTGATGATTCAAAACAATTTGGATTATGCTGTAGCGCAACATCCACATGAATTAATTACTTACGGTGGAAATGGTGCTGTTTTCCAAAATTGGATTCAATACCGTTTGACTATGAAATATTTGTCAGAAATGACTGACGACCAAACCTTAACCATGTATTCTGGTCACCCGATGGGATTATTTCCTTCCCACAAAGATGCACCAAGAGTCGTGGTTACAAACGGAATGGTAATTCCAAATTATTCTAAACCAGATGATTGGGAAAAAATGAACGCTTTAGGTGTTTCGCAATACGGGCAAATGACAGCCGGTTCATATATGTACATCGGACCGCAAGGAATTGTACACGGAACAACGATTACAGTATTAAACGGTTTTCGTAAAATCAAAAAATCTCCTTCAGGGTCACTTTTTGTAACTTCAGGTCTTGGTGGAATGTCTGGTGCGCAACCAAAAGCTGGAAATATTGCTGGATGTGTAACTGTTTGTGCAGAAGTAAATCCAAAAATCACAAAAATTCGCCACGAACAAGGTTGGATCAACGAAATTTGTGATAATATTGAGAATTTAGTTGTTCGTGTGAGAACTGCTCAAGCGAATAAAGAGGTAATTTCGATTGCTTATTTAGGTAATATCGTTGACGTTTGGGAGAAATTCGACAGTGAAAACATTCACATTGATTTGGGTTCTGACCAAACATCCTTGCATAATCCTTGGGCAGGAGGTTATTATCCAGTTGGACAAACATTCGAAGAATCCAATGAAATGATGGCTAACAATCCAGATTTATTCAAGCAAAAAGTACAAGAAACCTTGATTCGTCATGCAGCTGCGGTAAACAAACATACTGCAAAAGGCACTTATTTCTTTGATTATGGAAATGCATTTTTATTAGAAGCCTCACGCGCTGGAGCAGATGTAATGGCGCCAAATCACATTGATTTTAAATATCCTTCTTACGTGCAGGACATCATGGGGCCAATGTGTTTTGATTATGGTTTTGGACCTTTCCGTTGGGTGTGTGCCTCAGGGAAACCTGAAGATTTAGCCAAAACAGACCAAATTGCTTGCGATGTTTTGGAAGAAATGATGAAAAGCAGTCCGGTTGAAATTCAACAACAAATGGCTGACAATATTCAATGGATAAAAGGTGCGCAAGAAAATAAATTAGTTGTTGGTTCACAAGCACGTATTTTATATGCCGATGCTGAAGGTAGAATGCGCATCGCTGAAGCTTTCAATAACGCAATTGCTGAAGGAAAAATTGGTCCAGTTGTTTTAGGTCGTGACCACCATGACGTTTCAGGAACAGATTCACCTTACCGCGAGACATCCAATATTTACGATGGCTCAAAATTCACAGCGGATATGGCCATCCAAAATGTAATTGGAGATGGTTTCCGAGGTGCAACTTGGATTTCGATTCACAACGGTGGCGGAGTTGGCTGGGGAGAGGTAATCAACGGTGGTTTTGGAATGTTGCTTGATGGAAGTCAAGATGCAGACAGACGTTTGAAAATGATGCTTCATTGGGATGTAAACAACGGTATTTCTCGTCGTTCTTGGGCAAGAAATGAAGGAGCAAT
This sequence comes from uncultured Chitinophaga sp., assembly GCA_964532475.1. Taxonomy (GTDB): domain Bacteria; phylum Bacteroidota; class Bacteroidia; order Flavobacteriales_D; family Crocinitomicaceae; genus M2408. The sequence goes on along the minus strand of CAZHLZ010000083.1, from coordinate 5,408 downwards.
TTTCGCTATCAAACGTGCCATGGAGCAAGAGCCAAGGTTGAAGGTTACAATACCTGAGATTGTGGATGATGAAGTGATTAACGGATTGAGTTAAATCAAATTCTGAACTAATTTATTTCGAGACACAAAATTCCCATCCTATGGAGGGGTGTCCGAAGGACGGGGTGGTAAAAGTGTTGCACATAGTGCGACAATTTAACCCTACCCATACTCTTTTATAATATACTCTTCCAATTCCCTCATTACCTGCTCCAAATTTGTTTTCACATCACTATCTCTAATTCGATAAACCCTCAATCCGAGAGAAACTAAGTATTCCTCTCTTATTCTATCGTATTCAACTTTGTCATCGTGGCTACTTCCATCGATTTCAACTACCAAACCAAGTGTTTTGACATAAAAATCAACGATGTAGTTTCCAATAATTCGTTGTCTATCAAAATCGATTTTATGGAAAACGCGCTTATGCACCTGCATCCAAAAAAGTACTTCACCTAAAATTCCAGCTTTACGTTTCTCTTTTACAAGGCGTTTGAGATTAGTGTTGTAAGGCAAGTTTTCTACAAAATTACGGTAGATTGGGATGGAGTTGATGGTGGATTGGATGACTTTGTCATCTTTTTTCGCCACCCCGTCCTGCGGACACCCCTCCAAAGGATGGGAATTTAGGGGTAGCTTTTGTTTAGTTATATTTTCCATGAAATGAAATTACGAATAATTTCATTTTTTTACAAATTTCTAAATCAAATTTCTTTTATTATAGCTCTTGTCTCATTTTTCTTAAATTTGTAAAACAAAAAAGAAAATCAAAATTTCAAAACTTAATGATTAAAATTTCGTAAAAACAATATTTTTATTTTACAAATCAAAAACCAATGCGCCTTTTCTTAATTGATAATTTGAGTTTGCTACATTAAATTTGTTGGCATAAATTTTTCTTTTTATTTGACTCGTATTTGCCAAACTGGTCACCAAAAAATATTTTTTAGAATTGATATTAATTTCATATCCACCCTTTTGCCTTACAATATCAACGTTTAGCTTTTTACTTTTCAAATGTGTTTCTTTTTTGTTAGAAATTTCAAAATAATGTAAATTTCCCGGGTACATTTTTTCGAAAGATTTTGCGGTGAATTCAATTTTTTTTCTTTCACCTTTCTTATTTGCAAAAAATACAAAGTTTTTATTTTCTGACTTAACAATAAAACTAGTTTCATCTGCATTTAGGAAAAACACTTTTTCTGTAACTAGTTGATTGTGTCTAAGATAAACAATGCTTATACACAAAATCACAGCAGATAATAAACTTATTTGAACTTGTTTAATTTTCTCATTTTTGAGGGAAAAGAAGAAATAAATAATCGTTGCAAAAAGTAAAATTACCAAACTAGTATTCAATACAAATCCAGTAGAAACTGCCCCAGGAAGAGAATCAATGAAGTCAATGATTAAAAGCATGACATACAGCGAAAACGCAAGTAAATAGGCAATGCTTGACCCGACAAAAGGAATCCAATGAAGGGAAAAAAGAGCAACACCTAAAGCCAAAATCAAAAATGAAAACACCATTAAACCCAAATTCGTAATGATAAAATAATTCGGGAATTGATGGAAATAATAAAGCGTGAGCGGAACCGTTAATATTTGTGCGGAAATTCCAACCATGGTGCCGTCATAAGCAGCTTTAAGAACTTTGTTTTTAATGTACAAAACCTTGCTCAATGGTGTGTAAAACATAAAAATCCCAAACATGGCTAGGTACGAAAGTTGAAATCCAATGTCGAACAAAAAATGCGGATTCCACATTAAAATGATAAGTGCAGAAAATGCCAAAACATTAAAGTTGTTGCTACTTTTATTAAAAATTCCACTTCCTGCTAAAATGGTGAACATAACAGCTGAACGTGCAACTGATGCAGAAAATCCAGTCATGGCTGAGTAAATCCAAACAATTAACAAAGCAATTATTACACTTTGATTTTTTGAAATCCATCTCTTAAAAAGACTTAAAATAAGCGTCAGTATCTGTACTAAAATACCAACATGAAGTCCTGAAACTGCCAACACGTGCATGGCTCCTGTATTTCCAAATTTTGCAGTAATTTCGCTGTCAATGGAAGATCTATCGCCTAAAATCAAACCTTTGGCAATAGCTAGTTCTTCTCCCGTTAAATTTTTATCCAAGATTCCTGAGAAATAATTTCGCATTCTGGTAAAATAATGGAAAAAATCAGCTTCGGCAGTACCAATTTTGTAGTAATTATCCTCATTTGCAAAAGCAATAAATTCAATTCCCTTGTGTTTCCAGAATAATTCTGCGTCAAATTCTCCTGGATTATTTTTATTTTTTATTTGGTTTAATTCTGTTGAAACCAAGCAAACATCAAATTCTTTTAATTTTCGTTCTTCGTCTTTGATAAACAGTACGATTTTTCCATCAACGGCAAGTGTGTCCTGAAAACGAATGATTTTTTTAACTTGAAATTCTGTTTTGGCATAATCGCTTTTAGAATAGGTTAGCGAATTTATTTGTCCAAGCAAAACATCATTTTTAAGATACAAATTTGTCAAGGAACTTGAATAATTTTCAGGCAAACTGATTGAATAGCGCACTAAACCCAAGCAGAAAAAAAGTGAAATTAAGATGATGCTTTGAGTTCTACTTTTGAGATGATGCTCAATTTTTTTTTCGACAATAAAGTAGGTGAAAATGAGAAATAAAAAGAGTGAAATATTTATTAAAAAGTTGATTTTTAGAATATTAGAAACAATTACACCTAAACATAGTGCAAATGTTAAACTCAAAAATGGTGCTTTTTTCAATCTCTTTTTTTAGGTAAAATTAAAAAATCATTTAAATAATTATTAAAAAATAAAATTTCTTTGTTTCTTTACACTCAAATAATTAGTTTTAAACAAATTTTATAGATATTATGATGAAAGCCAGATTTAGTATGTTGGTATTATTTTCCGCTTTGTTTTTTGTTGCTTGTAAATCAAGTTCAGATGAAAAAAAAGAAGTTGTTGTTGATGCCGAGACCGAAAACAAGTTTAATTCCGAAGAATACGATTTCGTTTTACCTCAACCGATTTCTTTAGCAAAAGCATTTCAAGCATCCGGTTTATCTTATCGCACAAATACCGCAAATCCAGCTGCAAACAAATCAAAATATTCAACAAAAGTGAAGCAGTTAATTAACTTGGGAGTTTATTCAACTGATTTGGCTTACTGTGCCATAAACGGAAAATCGCAAGAAGCAAGAGAATATTTAAAAGTGATTCAAGAATTAGGAAATGAAGTTGGTTTAAAACCAGTTTTTTCTGATAAAAAATTAGTAGATAAATTTGATAAAAATTTAGATAACATTGAAGCTTTGGAAGACCTAATTTACGATATCCAAGAGAGTTCTGAACAGTATATGGAGGACAATGACGTTCGATACCTTGCAGTTGTTCAATTTGCAGGTTCTTGGGCTGAAGGGATGTACTTAGGAATCATTGATTTTGAAACTAAAAAGGACAATGACAAAATTACTGTTACACTAATTGACCAAATTAATTTGTTGAAAAATATCATCAAAGGAATCAAAACTTATCCAACAACAGACGAAACATTAACGCAGCTTTCTTCAAAATTAGAGGCAATTTCTTCAACTTATGATAATTTTGAATCTGTGAAACAAGCAAGTAATAGTGAAACTTTTGTTACACCTAAATTAACTGATTCAGAGTTAAGTACCTTAGCAACAAAGGTGAAAGATTTAAGAAGTTTTATTGTAAATTAACGAGTTAAATTACTTAAGTTAGTCTTTGCTAAATTAAGATAAAAATATAAAATTATGAAAAGAATAAAATCAATTATCCCGCTATTCATTTTTACTTTTGTGTTATTAAGTAATACTGAAAGCGATGCAGGTGGTTCTTTTGATGCCCGCATCAATACCTACAAATACGAATGTAAACAGTTAATTAAACCTGCAAGGTACGAAGGTGCTAGAATAACTTATTTTGGTGCATCAAAAGAAAAACAAGGTAAAAATGTTGAAGCTTATTTTTTATTAGATACAGAATATAAATTGGCGTTTAGCGGAAAAGAGTGTGGTACAAAAGTATCTGTAAAAATTTACGATTCTCAGAATGAAAGTAAACGTACTTTATTGAAAGAAATAAAAAACATTCAGGGAAAAAATTCGGTTGTGTCCTCGAAAGATTTAACAAGCGTTTTTCGTAAGAAAGTAAAGAGTGAAGAACGTCTAAAAGTAGTTTATATTGAATATTCAATTGCTGAAAATGTTAGTAAAAACGAAGCAATTGTTTTGGTTATCGGTTATAAAGATATTTAAAGATTTTTTAATTCAATAAGTTGTAAGTACGGATCTAAAATGATTCGTACTTTTTTTATTTCCGATATTTCCTTTTGCTTACTTAGGTATTGATAGTCAATTTGATAATTCACTAATTTATTTTCATCATCGTAAAACTCTTCCATTCGCTCGAATTTTTCATCCAAATAATTTCTTGATTGTCCTTGTACAAAATAGCGCACAAATTCTTTAATTAAAAGCGATTTATCCAAACTTGATATTTTATTGGCTGTTTTCATGACGGTAAGCATAAATTGAATAAATTCGTCTTTTTCTGTACCTTCCAATTTTTCAGCCTTTTGTTGGTAAAAATCATAGAATGCTAGTTCTGCTTCATCTGCCTCAAATTCAGGAGAAACAAAGGATTGTCTGAGTTTGTAATAGGCATAGAAATTCCCCAATTTTTTGTCCAAATTTACACTTTCTAAAATCTCAATGGTATTAATTTTATTTGTTCTATCGGTATAGATTTCTGCATTAAGCATGGTGAAAACGCTGTCTTCAGTAATACTAAAAACATGATTTTCAATGTAAAAAATAAAATTAGTATCATTGTAAATAATGTTCTTCTGTAACTGGATTTTTTCTTCTAGTTTTTTGTCAATTTTTCCCTCTTGCTCCAACTTGTATTTTACTTCATACAAGGAATCTAATCTGAAATAAGAAGGTGGTTTGAGAACAGTACTTGGCGCAAATCCATAATTTTTATAGCTTTTACCTTGTTTAGTGAAATCGTCGTTTAACTGTGAAACAATTTGTTCTTTCCTTAATTTTTCTTTATCAATTGGGGTTTTTACAGGTTCGTATTTTAGCCCGCAAGAAACAAGAATTGATAAAAATAAAAGGTAAGTACAAATTTGTCGCATTTTTTAATTAAGTAAATTAATTTATTTCACCAATGGTTTTTTCCAAATCTTTCACATAAATATCCATCATTTGTTTCAAGATATTTTGTTTTTGGTTTTTGCCTTTGATTACCATTTTTGAACCTGCGTTATCCATTGAAACAGTAATGTTTTGAATAGCATAAATAAATTTCAACTC
>CAZHLZ010000082.1:0-12194 GCA_964532475.1 uncultured Chitinophaga sp. | reverse complement strand
GAAAAGTATTATTTTTGAGTTTGCTGAGCTCTCGTCCGCAGGACGTCGGTTCAACTTCAAAATTCCCGCATTGTGTTTATCCAAGTAATTTTATTTACTAACACAAAACTACGCTTTTATTTTAAAAATAGCAACTTTTTTACCAGTTGTGATATAGAGATTTAAGCTAATTCCCAACATCTTTGATTTGTTATGTATCGATGTGTTTTATCTTTTTGGAAGAGAGTGGGAGGTGGCATTTTTAATTCCAATCACTTAATATTAACCTCCATTTTTCATTGATCGTTTGGTCTAAAAGGTAAATAAAATTATCGCGATCAGTTCGAATATGAATATCATTGAAAATCACGTCCTTCATTAGAATTTCTTTAATTTTCTTTGCTCGTTCTGGCGTTATTTCGTTAAAGATGTGATCAAAAAATATAGGCTCTAGTTTTTTGTCCCAATAGCCAATTTCACCGTAAATCATTTGATCGATAATTTTACACCTTTCACGAATTAAAAACATGAAGGTATAGTTGAATTTAATGTCTCCTTCAATAGTTTGAGTCCATTTGTTTTGTATTTCCTTGGGTAAACATTGCTTGAAGAACACATACTGAATACAAAATTCGAAATATTCTTCGTCACTTTCATAATATTTTCGATTCAAATCGTCAATAGCAATTTCAAAGTCTTCAAAGTTTGGTGAATCTGAATGCTGTTTAAAGTACTTAAATCGTCCTGTAATTTCATCAGAATAGTTTGATTTTTTTAATTGCTCGACATCATTTTTAAAGTATTTATTTGCAGCCTCGAAGTGCTCATATCTTTTAAAAAATGTTTCCATGTTTGATTTGTCAAATACCATAAAAGTGAATTGAAGTTCAACATCTTTAGAAAACTTTATTGAAGGGATTTTTTTAGACTCACTTTCCACTGATTTGCTCGTGCAAGAAAACAGCAATAGAAGGAGTAAGGTTTGAATTAGTGTTTGTTTCATGGAGGATTTAACTGTTTGGCGCTTGAGGCGATGTTATTTCTTCGGTGTTCTTTTTAGTCCGCTAGTTTGTCGGTCGATTTGGTCGTGCGGCTTGGCAATGTGTGTGGCTATGTAGGGTAGGTGTCATAGTATATTTTTGATGTTTTCTAAAAATTCATTTACTGTTGATATATTATCACGTTTCCAACGATTAAATAATTTTGAATAACCTCTTCCAAAAAAATCACGCTTATCTTCATTATCATCAAACCAATCCTTTGCAACATTTTGATTTGAGGCGTTTTGATGGTTCATAAAGCAAATTTGTTTTGTTAAATTCATTGAATCATTCCAAAATTCATCGTTCTCTGGTAATGACCTGATAAAGTGATACATAATAATTTCTACCCCAGAATCTCCAGGTAAAAAGGTGACATTATTCTTCGTAGAATCAATGTTTTTGTCGTTTCTTGCGTCACCATCTAATACATATTTAAGTTGTTGAAGCACTTTTGAGTTGCTTTTTGCCATACTAGACAAAGTTCCTTTTCCTAAGTTAGCACCACCAATTGAGACAAATGATTTTAAATCAGAATTTTGTATTAGGTTTTTTATCCAAAGTTCCGCTGATAAATCTTCACAAATTAAATTTATTTTTTCTGGTTTTTGATTTATTCCTCTTAAAGCCTTAATCTTAAGTTTTATCCAATCTATCGATGGATTTATTTCATTTGAAATTAATCCATCAGTTGTTTTTAGAAAATTGATTACACTCCCATTTCCTATGAAAGATTTAAGTTCAATTTCGTTGCTTATAAATTCTAATATTTCAATTGAATGAGTAGAGAAAATCACCTGTAAATTAAGTGATGTAGCATATTTGTTTAAAATGGTCAAAAGCTTAATTTGTGAGCCTGCATATAATGTTGCATCTATTTCGTCAATTAATAAAACACCTCCTTTGTATGCTGTACCTAATTTTTCTTTTAACTTAGTAAATGAAATAATTGCTGCTAAAATTTGACCAATATTATCTTGACCAGCCGAGTTGCCTAAATGATTATAATGCTTAGTTTTCATTGTTAAAACATTTTTATTAGGAGACTTCACTGCATCGGGTGTTATTGACTCATCAATTAAAAGTAAAATTTCTTTGGACAGCGAATTGAACAAACTAATTCTTCAATTTCAAAAACTACCTTGTATTTTTTGTTATAATCATTCTCTTTACAAAATCTAAATATTTTACCCCAATCTTCTTCAAATTTAATACCTGTAACTTGTTTGTTTTCTGAATCGAATTTACAGAGTTGAGCAACCCAACCTAGCAAAGATGATTTTCCAGTTCCATTTTGGCCAGAAATCACTGTAATCCTGTCTCCAAAAGAAACTTCTGTTTCATCCGAAAAATGACGGAAATTTGTACTTTTAAGTGAAACTAATTTCATTGCTTATAAACAATTAATTTACCATCAATCAAATTTGCAGGATTGTTTGGATCTTTTACTTGAACGTTTGAGATTTCTAAATTCGGATTACCCAAATTTTCAATTCTGTTCTTGCTTTCTGTTGGGAATGAATTGTATTTGTTGGTTGGAATAACTGCAACAAGTTCAAAAGTGTCTCCTGTTGTATGCAAATAATTAAAAACTCTTCTTGGATTCTGAATTTGCCACATACCACGAATTCTCAAATTCGTTATTCCAAGTGGATCAACTCTGTTTACTCTGCCTAATTCGTTTGTTTCTGCAAGTTCAACATTTGGAATTTCGTTTATACCATCTGAAATTTTTTGTTTGATTACTTGGTAAGTTTCGTGCTTGGCCGCATAGATATTTCCATAAACCATCCAAAGTGACTTTATAGAATCATCTGTTGTATGTCCAACACAATAAATCAAGTCTTTTTCTGTCCAATTTTCACAAGTTCTATATTCTTGTGTTATCATATTACTGTTGGACTGAATGTTTGATTTTGGATAAGAACTATTTAATGCCAAATCACTATTTGCACTTTGAGTTTTCTTCACTTCGATTGCATCACCTTGACGAATCATTATGTCTGGTGGATGATTTTGATTGCCAAGCCAAGAAAATACTTGGCAAAACTTGTGTTTTTAACTTGCTCGTCTTGTTCTTGAATCGTGTTTGCAAAAGCATCTTTGACAAACATTTCTAGTGCTTCTCCAACATTATTAGCTCTGTTTCTAATCAGTATCCTATAAGTAAAATACCCTTTAATGGTAAGTGTAACCTATTTGAAATATATAGAGTTTCAAGAAAAGTGTATATTATCTCAAAGTCCTTATGACCTCTATAGACGTTTCGTACAGCTATTATTAAGTATTCAACTTCATACATCATACAAGCTTGAAAAATATCTTTTAAAAATTGATTGTTTTCGGTAGCTCTACCTGCTTCAACTTCAATTACTATTTTCCCATCTTCACTCAATGCATCTGCATTAAATGATTTATCAATTCGATTATCTAAACCGAATAATACAGGCACATCTATTTTATCAATGTGAGATTTGCTAGTTTCAACTTTATATCCTAATTCTGTAAGATACGGCTGTATTTTTTGAAGTACTTCATTACTTTTTAAATTAAATTCTTCCGAATTAATTTCATTTTCAGCCTTAATGAAACAATCAATTACATTTCTGATGCTTGGGCTAATTCCTTGTGAACGAGGGAAAAATTGGAAATTAATTTTGCTCATAATTAGTTATTTGAAATTCAATTTCTTCTATCCAATTTTCAATATCACTTTTTTTGTCCTCAAATTTTTGTGCTAATTCTTGGTTTACATTTGAATAAAGTAAAGATGATAGTTCTTTCAATTTAGTTTTCACTTCATCACATTTTTCTAAAGTTAGAGGATAATCTATATTCATTTTATGCTGCGTTAAGTTTTTGCTCTACAAATTTCATTTTAGGTGCCTGTGGATGAATAGGTGCGTGTCTGCCACCTGCTTGAATCGTAAATGATTGCTCGTCCCAAGATCTGACTCTATTTCTCGACATAAAAATTGAAGAAAAATCACCAATCATATATTCGTGATTTGGCACAGAACACTTTTCTCCGTTTGTTTTATTGTATGTTAATGCAGGTAAAACATTGTCTTTTAAATCGAAAATCGTTTCTTGAAGTGTTAATTTGGGAAAGTTTGGTTTTTGAAATTGGTATTTAAAACCCAAGTCTTTACGAATACCTACAAAAATCACACGTTTTCTGTCTTGTGGAACATTATAATCACAAGCGTTGACCATTTCAAAAGAAAGCTCGTATCCAACTCCTGCATTTCTAAATAGTTCTTTAATTCCTTCTAATGCTTCTGAATGTCTACCTAAAAGCATTCCGCTAACATTTTCAGCAAGAAAAAATTTAGGTTGTTTTGCTTCTAAAATTCTTATAAAATCATAAAAAAGTTGCCCTCTTTTATCTGCAATTCCTTTCATTGCTCCCGCTTCACTCCAACTTTGGCAAGGTGGACCACCAATTATTCCATCACATTCAGGAACATCTTCAGAAGGAATATTTACTAAACTTCTTCTATCAAGAATTGTGTGTGGATGGTTTTTTTCGTATGTCTCCCAAATTTCTTTGTCGTATTCATTTGCCCAAATAACATTAAATCCTGCTTTTTGGAAACCGAGGTCTAAACCTCCTGCACCTGCAAAAAAAGATACTATATTCATATTGTTGTAAGATTTTTAGATTTTAAATATTCAACTTTTTGTTCTGCTAGAATTAGCGTTTCGTTGTCGCAATTGTTGTCATAAATTTTTTTTGCAATGATGTCACTAAAAAATTCAGTCCTCAATTTTGCTAAGTCAAGGTTGAAAACATTTGCTAAAAGTTCTAACCGTTTTTCGTCAAATTCCCTTTTATTGTTTTCTATTTTACTGAGGTTAGCAGAGTCCAAGTCAAGTTTAGCAGCAAGTTGGGTTAATGTCAATTCGTTTTCTGTCCTAAGTCGTTTAATATATTCTCCGAATGTTTCTTTCATTTGACTTGTCATTTTTTGACAAAAATACAATAGTTTTTTAAATGTCGTTTATTTCTTTGTGGTTTTTTGTTGAGCGTTGGCTTATGTGTTGGAAAAACCAGATGTGCCGTTGGCTTTTTACAATGAGCGATAACTTACTTATCTCCTCAACTCATGGCGCCTATCTCTCCAACATGTCTTGCACATGCGCCACAAATCACTTCAACAAACATACAAAATAAACACATTCAATATTCCTTTTTTACAAAAAAAGAATAGCATTGAGGATAATGAAGTATAATTTTGTTATGCTTTGTTACTGAAAAGTAAACTTCCGTCGCCATAACTTAAAAATCGAAAATCATTTTCTAAGGCATACTTGTAAATTCTTTTCCATTCATCACCCACTACTGCCGCAATAAGCAAAAGAAGGGTAGAACTTGGCTGGTGAAAATTAGTAACAAGTGCATGTGCAATTCTTAATTTATAAGTCGGGACAATTAGAATTTGTGTTTTGCAAATAACTTGATTCAGCTTGTTTTTATTCAACCAAGCTAATAAGGCTGTTAATGAATCAATTGCAGGTAATTCTTGTGTTAGTTCATAAGCATCCCACTGCTTAATTTCCAATTCCTTGATGCTCGCATTCAAATTTTGATTTGCCTTAACGCCCATCCAATATAAGGTTTCAATCGTTCTCAAAGAAGTTGTTCCTACTGCAACAATAGTGTTGTTCGGTTGTGGATCAGCAATTTGCTTAATCATCTTCTCAATTGATTCCTTGTTCACTTCTATCCATTCTGAATGCATGTCGTGGCCTTCCAAGGTTTCACTCTTAACAGGTTTAAAAGTTCCAGCGCCAACATGAAGCGTAACATAATCAATGAATGCATTTTTAGCTTTTAGCTTTTCAAATAGTTGCTCTGTAAAGTGAAGACCTGCCGTTGGTGCAGCCACCGAACCTTTTTGTTCTGCATAGACTGTTTGGTACCTGTTTGTATCCATCGCTTCACTTTCTCTTTTTAAGTAAGGAGGAATCGGAATTTGACCAACTTGTTCTAAGATTTCAGCGAATGTAAAATTTGATGGCTGCCACGTAAATTTTATGGTAAATACTGGACCATTTCGTTTTACTATTTCAGCATTTAAAGTGAAATCATTTCGCATAATGCTGATCGTTTTTTCTTTCCATTTCGAAACTCGACCAATCAAACATTCCCATTCTACACTTGCTTTTTTTAGCATTGCGGAGGAAGGTTCAGCGTTTGTTTCGCTTGGTTCCAAACAAAAAATCTCAATTTTAGCTCCAGTAGCGTTTTTAAAAAATAGTCGGGCTTGAATAACCTTCGTATTATTGAAAAAGAACAGGGGGTTTTCTGAAATGTGCTTATCAAGGTTTTTGTAACTGTCCTCAGAAATGTTTCCATTTTGGTAAACCAACAATTTACTTAAATCTCTTTCTTCCAAAGGATATTTCGCAATGCGGTCCTCGGGTAAATCGTACGTGAAATCCTTTATTTCAAATTGCTGTGCTTCTATTTTTTTACTCATTTCAATCTCATTCTAATGTAAGGCTTTTTCAAGTGTTTTGTAGTTTTTGAAAGCTACAAATTTAATATTAATTGATTGTTTTGAAAAATTTAGTTGATTAAAAATGATGAGGTAAAATGACGAATTTTTATTTTCAATTTGCATCAAATTCCACCATCCATTCAATGCCATATTTGTCGCGCAACATTCCAAAATAAGTACCCCAAGGACTGTCTGAAATCGGCATTTCAATTTGTCCATCAACTGAAAGTCCTTGATAAATTTTATCTGCTTCTTCTTTGCTTTCGGTATGAATTACAATTTTACTTCTGTTTTCATTTTCATTGGTTTTTCCCATAAATTCAGGTACATCGTTCGCCATCAATTTACTTTTTCCGATTGGTAATTCAATGTGCATGATTTTATTTGCTTCTTTTTCAGAGGGTTGAAATTCAGGACTTGCAAGATCTTTAAAGCGAACAATGCGTGTGATTTCACTTGCAAATACACCTTTGTAAAAGTTAAATGCTTCTTCGGCGTTTCCGTTGAAGTTAATGTGTGGATTGATGTGTGCCATAAATTTATTCTATGATTTGAGGTTAATAATGTTTTTTTTCAAATATTATTTCCAAGCGATTTCCATTAGTTTTGGACATATTTTTTTCATTGAATCTTCATTTTCTTCTTCCCAGGTAAACTCGAAATCAGGATAGTTCACTTCATTTGATGTAAAATGTTCATAGTCAACATAATCATCAATATCTTTTCCTGTCTTTTTTTCAAATGAATCCGATGCTAGGTACATAAATCCCTCGAAATCATATTCTTCTTCTTCGGGTGAATAAAGCTCCACCAAAGTATCTGGATTTTTTAAAGCTTTGTAAAATACATCCTTGCCTTGGGCAATTAACCAACATCTAAAATATTCAAACGCATCATCAGAACAACCACCGTTCATAATGTAAGCTGCGCACCATAAATCAGAATTGTAGGAATCGAACCTTAGTTTTTGTTCTCTTAAGTAAAATTCAATTATTTCATTTGCTGATAATTTTAAAAGGGTTTTACTCAAGTTTTCTTCGAATTCCTCTAAGTCTTCGCTGCTAGTTTTAGTTGTTTCAATTATTGACCAAAATTGATTTTCACCCATCATTTTATGACTAATTTCAATCTTTTGTTTTGATTCTTTATTTGATTCGCAAGACAAAAACATAAAAAAGATTGCTGGAAATATTAATTTTTGCATTTTAATCAATGACATTAATTTTGAAATTACTAAATCACTACCCGAGTATCGTTTCCTTTTCCCTAATAAATTATGGATATTTCACCTTTTCTCTTTATTCAACTTATGATAATACACGTATGAAACTGCTAAAACTGCAAGTACAATAAATGGAAAAAATGTTTGAAAGTTGATTCCATCTACTGCTCCATGACTGATGGAAGCAAAAATAAAGTCAAAAGCAAAACCTGCGTACGCCCATTCTTTCACTCTTTTTGGTATTTGTGGGATAATGAGTGCCAAAACGCCTAAAACTTTACAAATTACCAAAGCATTTCCGAAATATTCAGGATATCCTAAGTGCCTAATTCCCTCTTTTGCTAATTCTGTTTGGAAAGTCAATGCAGGCATAAGTCCTTCAAATAGTGCGATTAGGATTGTTGCTGACCAAAATATTATCTTTTCTTTTTTCATTTTTTTTTTGGTATTTAGTGTGTACTATTTATAAGAATTTGATTTAGAAAACTAGTTCCAAACATATAAAATATTTTTTTATTATTCTAATTTTCAGTCAATTCATAAATGATAAATTAAGCCAATGTGTGAATTAAATGCACTTGTGCCTCGCTTAGTAACAAGTTCTGAACTAGCATTTATCAAGGATTCATTATTTGGAGCAAATAAGTATGGTATGTAATTTATCCCTACGAAACAAGTTAAATTTTTATTTTTCAAGAAGTAATAAGCCACTTTCGCGCCGCATTTTCCACCGATTCCCCATGACCTAGCCCTTTTATCGTCCATTACAAATGCTTCGCCATTTGTTTTTCTCGTTAATAGGCTTGAACTTAAACCTAAAAACAGTTCTCCATAAAAATGCTTAAACCTTTCAGGATGTTCAAAATGAAAAAAATAGGCAACATTTTGCAGATGAAACTGAAAGAGGTTTTCATAATTTTCATTGCTTGCAAAACTTCTGAAGGTTGAATAAGAGATACTAATTCCTTGTTTAAGTTTTCTTTCCTTAGCAAATAAATAAGATGCTTGAATATTTAAGCCATGAGTGAATAATGCTTGCTTCTCAACTAAAAACGGCCGATTGAAATTATAACCTTGAATGGCTTTGTCGAGTTGTTTCGAATAAAGATAAGAATAGCCTAATCCACCTGAGAACTCTTGTGAAAAAGCCTGCTGAAATACTAAACTTAATAGAAATGATAAGACTAACTGTTTCATTTTACAATTCCTTCAAATAGATCAATAACAGCTTTGTATCCAGATTCTATGGCTCCATGAACTGTTTGATGATGTCCGTTAATATTCATGGCTTCACCAGCGAAAAAAAGTTTATTTTCAATTGATTGTGCCGCAATTTCACGTGCATTTCCCATACCAATTGTGCTGAACCCATAAGCTCCTTTAATAAAAGGTTTTGCTGTGTAATCATGTACACTTGAGGAAATAAAATTGGCACTTGCTTGTCCATTGTATATCTGATCTAGTTCTGCTAATAAGGCGTTTGTTATTGCCTCATCACTTCCTAAAGCATGAAGGTTTGCAGCCTGATCTCCCATTACAAAAGCTAGTAATACATGGTTTGAGGTCTTTTTTCCAAGTGTGTCGTCAGCGTAAGCACCACAAACCAAACCACCATACAGAACATTTTTGTAAAATTTAGTGTTAAATTTCAAAAAAACTTTCATTCCAGAACCCATACCAAATTTTGCAAAAGCTTCTGTTTTGGCAATTGGAAGACTTGGTGAAAAATTTATTTCATTTAGTTTTAGGATAGAAATTGGTACTGTAACAATTACTTTGTCAGCTTCATAAACTGAATTGTTTGCGTCTTTTATGCTAATTTTATCATTGGCATAGTCAATCGATGTAATCGGGCAATTGTACTTGATTTGTGAGATTACTTCTTGAGCTATGTATTTATCTAGTAAATCAAAATACGATTCTTCAAACTTAAAATCTTCGTCTCCAGAGGCCCAATTTTCCTCATCTTTACTGTTCCAATAAGCTGAAAGTAATGTTGCTGAAGCTCCTTGATCACCTGCTATTGCTTCAATAATGGCATCGTATTCTGTACCAAAATTTTGTTGATGCGCATAGTCTTTGAAAGAAATGTCGGGTAAATTTGCTTCTTCAAAAATGAATGGATCTTTTGGTAGTGAGTCAAGGATTTGGTTTTCAAACCAATAACTTAATTCTGAGTCATCTAAAGTTGTTTTTACATTTTTGGATTTAACTAAATCTCCTACAATGCTATTTCTGCCATGTATCCATTGTGCGCCTGTATCTATCGTGTAATCAGCAAATCCAGTTAATTTACCCATTCTACCTCCGTGAACATGTGATGCTTCAAGTATAGTAAAATTTACTCCTTTCGACTTCAATATTTATCCAGCATACAATCCAGCTGCTCCGGCACCGATGATGATGACTTTTCCATTGTAGCTTTGATTCTCAAATAAACTTTCTTTTCGACAAGCGTCTAGTAGTGTAGAAGGAAGTAAAATCCCACCAAGTGAAACAAGACTTGTTCGGTTTAAAAAATCTCTTCTTTTCATGGATTAAACTAATTTAATTTGTCGGATAATTCGAATAAATCTATTTTTGGTGGACGGGTTATTGATGAGACTTTCTTTATTGTTGAATTAAAGCTGAGCTTTATTGAAAATTTCTTTTGGAATTTCAGGGTGTCTTTTTGACAAGCCACAATACCAGCAGTCTGTTGAAAACCAAGCAATTTCAATTTCTAACCATTTATTGTTTTGTTTTTTGAACAGCCCTTCAACATGACAGCAATCATATGATTCATCTGGAAAAACAAACTCTTTTCCATCTTTACGTTTTGCTATTCCTTCCAACCAAGCATAGTTTTGTGAGATCTTAAGGTGCTTAATCTTTATTTCTGCTTGTTGTTTCAAATCGTGGTAGATTTCGTTTGTAATTATTTTACAAAGTTCCTCACTATCTTTTCGACTAATTTTTTGAGTTGAATTTACGTTTGAGGTGCAAGATATTAAAACAAACAATAGGGCTGAGACTGTTAATTTCTTCATGCTTTGAATTAATAATTTTGGAAAACAATTAAAAACCTAACCATGTATCGTTTCCTCTTTCCCATAATTCTGAATTACATCAGCTTCGTAAGCTAACCATTCATTCCAACGTTTGTTAACGTCGATATTTCCTCCGTATTTTCGAGCAAATCCTAAAAATGTGGTGTAATGTCCTGCTTCAGAAACCATTAAATCGTAATAAAACTGAGCTAACTCTGGATCAGAAATTTTCTCAGAAAGTAATTTGAATCGTTCACAACTTCTAGCTTCAATCATGGCCGAAAACAGCAGTCTGTCAACCAAGCGTTGTTGTTTGCTTCCTCCTACAGTCATGAATTTATACAATTCGTTCACATAACTGTCTTTTCGCTCCGGACCAAGTTCATATCCGCGTTTTTTAATGATTTCGTGAACTAGTTGAAAATGTTCTAATTCCTCTTTTGCTAAAGCTAATAAATCTGTTACTAAATCTTCGTATTCCGAATTATTTGCGATAATCGTAATGGCATTCGTCGCAGCCTTTTGTTCGCACCAAGCATGATCTGTTAAGATTTCAGAAATATTTGTTTCAACAATGTTTACCCAACGTGGGTCTGTAGGAAGTTTTAATCCAAGCATAATTTAAATTTGTATTACAAAGATAGGCTTTTTAAGAATTTGTATGTAAGTTGCTTTTTATTTTCTCTAAAACCAATGATAGTTCTTCTCTTTTTTGAGTTCCAATTAAAAATTTTTCACCAGATTTTAGTTCTAATTGCAAACCTTCATTACCAGCAACATTGTATGCTTTTCCATTGCCTCTAAATCCATATCTTATTCCCCAACCTCCATATTCTAAAAGAGCTTTGTAGGTTCTTACTTCTGCTTTTTGAATATCCTGCCAAGCATAAAATTTCAATTTACGTTGGAATGGATAAAAGCGAAAGAATATTCCATTCTCATTGATTTGCGTCTCTAAACGTGTTACAAAAAACAAAATGTTTAAGCTTAACATTAAAATTGAAATAATGATTAGTCCAACATTGTTTATGGGTTTATCACCAAAGGGAGTTCCAATAACTAATTGAATATACAAGGCATAAATAAACAAAGCTGAAATTCCAAATAGGATTAAATACAACCACCATTGTGTAAATTTTTGTTTTTCCGAAAAAAGAATTTGATTTTCCATCGCTAATATTTTTATCAAATCTACTGATTTATTAGTGAAATTAATAAAAATTTTAAGTTGAAACACGACGATGTTTAATTATTCTTTCAAACTCTTTGCTTACCTTGTGAAAAGCTTAGGATTCTTTGCGTTTAGAACTCTCCCGCTAATTTCTTAGAAATATTTCGCAGATTTTTCACAAGAATTTGACTGTAATTTTGTCTAAAGTCTAACATCTATTGTCTAATGTCTTTAATCTTTAGTCTT
>CAZHLZ010000081.1:0-12232 GCA_964532475.1 uncultured Chitinophaga sp. | reverse complement strand
CTTTGATAAAACAACTTATTGCAGAAAAATTGAAGTTGAAAGGCGATTTTTATTACAAATTGCAAAAAAAATCAATCGACGCACGCTCAAAAAACATCAAACTGAATGTTTCATTTTTAGTAAGTTTGGAAAAATTTGAGCAGGAAACCACTCATTACTTTCATGAAAACGATGTTTCCAAATCTCCAGAAATTGCAATAATTGGTGCAGGTCCTGCAGGACTTTTCGCTGCTTTAAAAGCAATTGAATTAGGTTTGAAACCCATCATTTTTGAAAGAGGAAAAGATGTACGTGCAAGAAGACGTGATTTGGCAAAGCTCAACAAAGAATCGATTGTAAATCCTGAATCAAATTATTGTTTTGGCGAAGGTGGCGCAGGAACCTATTCCGATGGAAAATTATACACACGTTCCAAAAAACGAGGAAATGTGTTGAAGGCAATGGAATGGTTTGTGGAATTTGGCGCCGATCCTGAAATTTTAATTGATGCTCATCCGCACATTGGAACCAATAAATTGCCACAAGTGATTATTGCCATGCGTGAAAAAATTATTGCTTGCGGGGGCGAAGTTCATTTTGATTCAAAACTGACAGATATTTATGTCGAAAAGAACGCAATTTCTGGAATTCAAATAAATAATGAAATAAATTATTCATCTAAACAATTAATACTAGCAACAGGACATTCCGCTCGCGATATTTTTTATTTATTGCATGAAAAAGGAATAAAAATTCAAGCAAAAGGGTTTGCACTTGGGGTTCGCATTGAGCATACGCAAGCATTAATCGACAAAATTCAATACCACGGACAAATGAGCGGAGATTTACTTCCTCCAGCTTCGTATTCGCTTGTAACCCAAGTTGAAGGAAAAGGTGTCTACTCATTTTGCATGTGTCCAGGCGGAATCATTGCTCCTTGTGCAACAGAACAAAACGAAGTGGTTACAAATGGTTGGTCGCCCTCTAAACGCAACAATATTTATTCGAACTCTGGTATTGTTGTCAGTATTGAACCGACAGATTTTGAAAACCCCGATAAAAACCCCTTTGTTTGCCTCGAATTTCAGCAAGAAGTGGAACGTAAATGTTGGGAAGCAGCAGGAAAAACACAAAAAGTTCCAGCTCAGCGCTTGAAAGACTTCGTGGAAGGAAAAATTTCAACAGATATTCCACGATCTTCTTACCAACCAGGTGTTGTGAGTTTAGATTTAAACAAAATATTGCCAAAAATGATTGCTAGCAGATTAAAAGCAGCATTTATTGATTTTGGCAAAAAAATGAATGGCTTTCTAACAAACGATGCTGTTCTTCATGCCCCAGAATCGAGGACTTCTTCTCCTGTTCAAGTTCCGCGTGACAGTGAAACTCTAGAACACATCGAAATTAATGGACTTTATCCCGCAGGAGAAGGAGCTGGATATGCAGGAGGAATCATTTCCGCTGCCATTGACGGAATGAATTGCGTGGATAAAATTTATGATAAATTAAAAAATGATTCACATTAATAGAATTATTCTTTTTAATTTTACAGAACATTGGGTTCGAAATAAGATTCGATGTGCCTCGAAAACGTCAATCTGGCACCTTTCACAAAAAGTAAGCGTAAAAAAATCAAGTGTTTGAGTGCAACGAGTTTTGATTTTTTAGCGTCGTTTGTCGAAAGGTAGATGCGTTTTCAAGCACTAGCCTTTTGCTTCTTTTTGGCGATGAAAAAGAAGAAAAAAGTTTGATACTTTAAGCATTTATCTTTAATTGTATTCGAGAGAAAAAAAACAAAATGGATTACAAAGAAATAAATCGAAATTCTTGGAACAAGCGAACAGAAATTCATCTTGAATCCGAATTTTACGACATGAAAGGTTTTTTGGAAGGAAAATCATCATTAAAAACTATTGAATTAGACTTGTTAGGTGATGTTTCTGGACTTAAAATTCTCCATTTACAATGTCATTTTGGACAAGATTCACTCTCATTAGCCCGCATGGGAGCAAAAGTTACTGGTGTCGATTTATCAAATGTGGCAATAGAAAATGCAAAAAAACTAGCCAAAGATTTGAAGTTGGATGCCAATTTTATCTGTTGCGACCTGTATGATTTACCCCAATTTTTAGACGAAGAATTTGATCTTGTTTTTACAAGTTACGGAACAATTGGTTGGCTTCCCGATTTAAATAAATGGGCAAAATTGGTGAATCGATTTTTGAAAACTACAGGTAAATTTGTTTTTGTAGAATTCCATCCTGTGGTGTGGATGTTTGACGATGCTTTTGAAAAAATCGAGTATTCCTACTTCAATAAAGAAGATATTGTCACCGAAGAAGATTCTTATGCAGCAATGAACAACTCGACGAAAGAATCCTTTGTTACTTGGAATCATCCACTGGGCGACGTGCTTTCATCTTTAATTGAAAATTCACTAATTCTGACAAAATTTTCCGAAATGGATTATTCTCCCTACAATTGTTTTCAAAATACGATCGAATTTGAAGATGGAAAATTTAGAATTAAGGGCTTGGAAGAAAAAATCCCAATGGTGTATGCACTTGTGGCTGAGAAAAGTAAGTAATTTAAAGAAGAAATTTTAAATAAAAAATTAGAACATGAAAACAATAGATTTTAGAAGCGATACAGTAACAAAACCGAGTAAAGAAATGCTAGAATTCATGTTCGATGCAGAGGTGGGAGACGACGTTTTTAACGAAGACCCAACAGTCAACGCTTTGCAACAAAAAGCTGCAAATTTATTTGGAATGGAAGACGCTTTGTATTGTTCGAGCGGCACGCAAACCAATCAAATTGCCATAAATGTGCATGTGCAGCCGGGCGGAGAAGTAATTTGCCATCAAGACAGTCACATTTTCAAATACGAAGGAGGAGGAATTGCTAAAAACTCAGGTGCATCTGCTCGATTACTGCAAGGCGAACGAGGAAAAATAACAGCTGCTCAAATCGAAGAATGGATTAATCCAGACGACGTGCATTATCCTGTTACACAACTCGTTAGTTTAGAAGACACGATGAATCGTGGAGGTGGTGCAATTTACGATTTTGAAGAAATCAAAAAAATCAAAAAACTTTGTATGCAGCACAATTTGCCCCTTCATTTAGATGGTGCACGACTTTTTAACGCTTTGGTTGAAACAAAAATTGATTACAAAGAATATGCCTCTCAATTTGATTCGATTTCCATTTGTTTATCAAAAGGACTTGGTGCACCAATTGGATCCTTGCTATTAGGAAAAAAAGATTTCATCAAAAAAGCGCGTAGATCTCGCAAAGTTTTTGGAGGAGGAATGCGCCAAGCAGGAATCATTGCAGCAGCGGGAATTTTTGCATTAGACAATCATATTTTGCGACTTTCAGATGATCACAAAAGAGCGAAAATTTTAGAAGAAGCCTTCCTAAAAACTACTTGGGTGAAAGAAACAATTGCTGTTGAAACCAATATTATTGTTGTACTTCTAAATGAAGCATCAAAAAGAGATGCAATCATTGAATCTTTCAAAAATTCTAATATTTTATGTATGGCTTTTGGTCCAGGAATGATTCGTTTTGTGTGTCATTTAGATATTTCTGACCTTGAGATTGAATTCACAAAAGACATCATATCACGAATTTAAATCACATTTAAAAGGTCGCAGATTCTACAGAAGTTTTTGTTTAAGGTCTATGTATCGGATGTTTTGGGCGCCTACCCGATAAAAAATCGGTACCGCCTGCGCCTGCAAGTCCTCTTCGCTGCACTCATGCGGGCTTTCCGGACTCCGTCGGGGCGTGAAGCTATGATATTATATTTCATTAGTCTCTCTTTTTTATAAAAGATACTATCTTTGTGCTTCCATTTTGAGTTAATTAAAATAATATGTCACAAAAACCAGCAATTCCTAAAGGAACCAGAGATTTTTTACCAGTTGAAGTAGCAAAAAGAAATTATATTTTTGATACCATTAAGAAGTCATTTAAAACTTTTGGATTTTCACCGATTGAAACGCCATCTTTTGAGTTGTCTTCCACTTTGATGGGGAAATATGGAGAAGAAGGTGATCGGCTTATTTTTCGAATTTTGAATTCGGGCGACAAAATGAAAAAGGCTGATATTGAGGCTTTAAATGCGAATAATTTACCTCGTTTTGCAAATTCTTTGGCTGAAAAGGCATTGCGCTATGATTTAACTGTTCCTTTCTCACGATTTGTTGTCCAACATCAAAATGAAATTACCTTTCCATTCAAACGATATCAAATTCAACCAGTTTGGAGGGCTGATAGACCAGGTCATGGACGTTATCAAGAGTTTTTTCAATGTGATGCCGACGTTGTTGGTAGCGATTCATTAATCTATGAAGTTGATTTGGTTCAACTTTTTGATGCCATTTTAACGGATTTAAAACTTCCTTCTTTTACAATTAAGATAAATAATCGCAAAATTTTATCAGGAATTGCGGAGGTAAGTGGGGAGAAAGATAAAATTGTTGACATAACTGTAGCGATAGATAAATTGGATAAAATCGGGGAAGATGGAGTTGTCAAAGAATTATTGGAAAGAGGAATTTCTGAACAAGCCATTGAAAAAATAAAACCACTTTTTTCCTTTTCAGGAGCAAATGAAGAGAAATTAGAAGCGATGAAAAGCTTTTTATTTGAAAGCGAAATCGGTTTAAAAGGGATTGAAGAATTGGAATTTGTCTTGAATCAAGTGGGAATTTTAGGGCTTCAAAAAGCTGAAATAGAGTTCGATGTGACTTTGGCGAGAGGGCTAAATTATTATACCGGAGCCATTTTTGAAGTAAAAGCAAATGGAGTAAAAATGGGAAGTATTTGTGGAGGTGGACGTTACGATGATTTAACTGGATTGTTCGGCATGAAAGGCATGTCTGGAGTAGGAATTTCATTTGGGGCCGACAGAATTTACGATGTGTTGACAGAATTAAACCTTTTTCCACAGGAATTGAATCAAGGATTAACCCTGTTTTTTGTCAATTTTGGTGAAAACGAACAAGCACAATGTTTGAAATACATCAAAGAATTGCGAGCTTTAGGAATTGATTGCGAAATTTATCCAAGTAATGCGAAAATGCAAAAACAAATGAAGTATGCCAACGACAGAAATGTGAAATATGTCGCTATTTTGGGCGAAAATGAACTTAAGAATGGGATGATTCAACTTAAAAATATGGAATCTGGGATACAAGAAGAACTTAGTTTTGAATCCTTGTTGGTGAAAATGGGTAATAGTGTGGGATAATAAATGATGAATTATAAGTGATAAATGATGAATTATAAATTATAAATTATAAATGTTTTTTTTACATGATTCAACTTATTAATAAAGAGATTTCAAAGCACTAATTCTAGTCAATTTAAACTTTTCTACAAAACGAATAAATACAAAATGAAAATAACAAACGCATGGATTTCCTTGGATGAAATCGACCATTTACTTAAAGAAAAAACTCCCATAAGTTTATCAGAGGAGGTGAAAATTTCAATTTCAAAATGTCGTGACTTTTTGGATGACAAAGTTGCGCGCAGTGAAAAATTAATTTATGGTGTAAATACTGGTTTTGGTTCACTTTGTAACACAGCTATTTCTACAAATGATTTGGAGCAATTGCAACGTAATTTGGTTCTTTCTCATGCCTGTGGAATGGGGGAGGAGGTACCTACTGAAATTGTGAAACGTATGCTTTTGTTGAAAGTATTGGGTTTAAGTCATGGAAATTCGGGCGTACAATTGGAAACAGTTGAACGTTTGTTGTTTTTTTATAATAATGATATTTTACCAGTGGTATACCAGCAAGGAAGTCTTGGTGCATCTGGCGATTTAGCTCCATTGGCTCACCTTTCCTTACCATTAATTGGTGAAGGTGAAGTTTATTTTGAGGGTAAAAAACAGGAATCAAAAACGATTTTAGATAAATTTAATTTAAAACCAATCGTTTTACGTTCCAAAGAAGGTTTGGCTTTGCTAAATGGAACACAATTCATGAGTTCGTATGCGTCACATTGTGTTTCCCAAAGTAAAAAATTGTGGAATAATTGGAACCTTATTGCTGCTTTGTCTTTAGATGCGTACGATGGACGTAAAGAACCTTTTCAAGCAAATGTAAATGAAATAAGAAATCAAGTTGGGCAAATACAAACTGCTGAAATTTTTAGAGAAATTCTAACCGGAAGCGAATTAATTGTGAGAGAAAAAGCACATGTTCAAGATCCTTATTCTTTTCGATGCATTCCACAAGTTCATGGAGCAAGCAAGGACACTTTAGATCATTGTGCAACGATTGTTGAACGTGAAATCAATGCTGTAACGGATAATCCAACTGTTTTTCCAGACGATGACGATGTAGTTTCAGCAGGAAATTTTCATGGTCAACCTTTGGCATTAATATTAGACTTTTTGGCAATCGCCATGGCAGAAATGGGTTCAATTTCTGAACGCAGAACTTATAAGTTGATATCAGGTACACGAGGTTTACCTCCATTTTTGGATAAGAACCCTGGTTTAAACTCAGGATTTATGATTCCGCATTATACCTGTGCTTCGATTGTGAGTCAAAACAAACAATTGTGTTCGCCTGCTTCAATTGATACCATTGATTCTTCCAACGGTCAAGAAGATCACGTAAGTATGGGCGCAAATGCAGCGACAAAATTATATCGAGTAATCGAAAATTGTTTCGCCATCCAAGGAATCGAATTATTAAACGCAGCACAAGCAATTGAATTTAGAAGACCATTAAAATCTTCCCCAAAAGTGGAGCAATTATTCGCAGATTTTAGGGAAATTGTTCCCTTTTTGGAGCAAGATTCATACCAACATCCATTGATGAAAGCGAGTGAGGAATTTGTGAAGAAAATGAATAATTAATAAATACATCATTCCCATGGAAAACACAAACGAACAAGAAATCAATAAAAAAAGACCGGTATTTTTAACAGTATTAGGAATCTTAAGTTTCATAACCATCGGTTTTGGTTTGTTAGGAAATGTAACAGGGATTTTTTCTGGACCGCTATCCGAAAAAGAAATGAATCAAGTTATGGCCGAAGCATTAAAATCTTTGGAACCATTAAACGCTTCTGGAATGGACGATATGTCTGCCTCTTTTGAGTTGATTTTTAGAACGCAAGTTTACATTAATGCTAATTTTTATGTTCATACCCTAATCACAATAGCGTCATTTTTGATTGGACTTTTAGGAGTTATTTTCATGTTTAAAGGTCGAAAAAATGGATTTCATTTGTACATTATCTATAATCTTATAAATGTTTCTTCTATTTACTTGAGTGTTCCTGCGAGCGAAGTACCAAGTATTATTGTTATTTCAAATTTGATTTTCTCCGCATTATTTGTGTTTTTGTATAGCAGAAATTTACACTGGATGAAGTAAAAAAGATGCTTGTAAATTTTGTTCTTTAGGATTTTTTGAAGCTATTCCTGCTATGCGCTATATTTTTAATTGGATAAAATGAGATGCACTAGATCTGTTACTTACAAGTAAAAAAATACAAATTTTGCATTTCGTATTACTTATAATACATAAAAACCACTATATTTGTATTTTTGTGTGTTATAATAAATATGAATTATTTAAAAAGATCTCTATATTTTGAAAAAATTGAACCATTTATTGGCGATCGATTAATTAAAATTCTTGTTGGTCAACGAAGGGTAGGTAAAAGTCATGTATTGATGCAAATCAGAGATGAAGTAAAAAAAAGATTTCCTAAAAATACAATTATTTACATCAATAAAGAAGATTATAAATTTGATTCATTAAAAGATTACAGAGATTTAATGGCTTATTTAGAGCCTACAATTTCTAAAGGCAAAAAAGTACATTTATTTATTGATGAAATTCAGGAAATCGAGCAATTTGAATTGGCAATTCGTAGTTTGCAGCTGAATGATAATTTTGATATTTATTGTACCGGAAGTAATGCTAGTTTATTGTCAAGTGAATTAGCAACATTTTTGGCAGGGAGATATGTTGAATTCAGAATCTATTCTTTGAATTATGTTGAATTTTTGTACTTTCATAAATTAAAAGATTCTACTGAAAGTTTTCTTCATTACTTGAAAATTGGCGGAATGCCGCATTTATTACATTTACCAAATAATACAGAAGTAATTAGAGAATATCACAAAAATATTTATGATTCAATCATTTTAAGAGATATAGTTTCGAGACATGGTTTAAGAAATGTTACTTTGTTAAACAATTTGACTCGCTTTTTAGCTGATTCTGTCGGAAGTTTATTTTCAGCAAATAGTATCAGCGTATATTTAAAATCTCAAAAATTAAAAGTTCAAACTAAAACAATAATAGAATACATTTCATTTTTGGAAGATGTATTTTTTATTGATCGAGTGAAACGAATTGAAATTAAAGGAAAAAAAATTTTTGAAATTGGAGAAAAATTGTTTTTTGAAGATTTAGGTATTCGCAATAATTTGATTCCATTTAAAATGCAAGATTTGAATAAATTACTTGAAAATGTAGTTTACCATCATTTAAAAACAAATTCTTACGAAATTTTTGTTGGTCAGATGGACACAAGAGAAATAGATTTTGTAGCAATAAAAAATGATTCAAAAATTTACATTCAAGTTGCTCTTACACTGATGGAAGAAAAAACCATGGAGCGAGAATTCGGTAATTTAGAAAAAATTAAAGACAATTATCCTAAAGTTGTTATCAGTATGGATGATCTTCCGATTTCGAACCAAAATGGAATACAACATTGGAATATTCGAAAATTTCTGATGGAATTTGATTGAATTGTCAATTGCATCCTATATTTCTATTATCAACGTTTTCTGTCCTAAGCTGAATATAATTCAAAAAACGCTCGTAGTAGTGATAATTCGCCTCATAAAAATCGAACTTCATCAACATTTTCAGAAAATTAATCCTTTTTCATTTTCAAATTAAATATTATTCTTATTTTTGACTAAAAAGACAGTTTCAAATTGTTTTTTATATAAATGCTTTCATTTTAAATTGCCATGAAAAAAAGTTGGATTATCGCCAAAAGAGAATTGAGAGAACGAATTAAATCTCGTTCATTTGTGTTTATGGCGCTTATTGGACCTATTTTGGTGCTTTCTCTAACCTATCTATTGTTTGCTCTTGGAGGAAAAAATAAGGCACATTGGAAGGTGCTTATTTCCGACCCAATTGGTATCATGGAAGGAAAAATCATGGCCAAAGAAGATGCTTCCATTTCCTACTTTTTCGCAAATGATTACATTGAAAATGAGGATTTTAAAATTGGGAAAAAATTCAAAGAATTCGATGCTTTATTGGAAGTAAATGAAAAGGTATTAAGTAATAAAACTGCTTTTTTATTTTATCGAGAAAAACCTTCAAACAAAATTGCTTCCAGAGTTCAATATCAATTTGAACGTAGATTAGAAGAAGTGTTAGTCGAACGGTTCACAACAATTCCACTTTCAAAATTCAGACAATTGAAACAGCCAATAAATTTGAGTTTTAGAAATGTCTATGACCCAAAAGATGAAGCATCCAATTTAAACGCTTGGGTGGGTTATTTTTTTGGTCTTGGAATCGTGCTCTTTATTTTTATGTTTGGAATGACGATTTTGAGAAGCACTATGAAGGAGAAATCCAATCGAATTGTTGAAATTTTATTGGCAAGTATCAAACCACGTGAATTGATGTTGGGAAAAATTTTCGGAATTGGCATTGCTGCCATCCTACAATTTTCTTTGTGGGTTATATTTATTTCTCTCGGACTTTATTTTATGCGCGAAACTTTATTTCCAGATTTGTTAGACGCCTCCAAAATGGATTTTCTGCAAATGAGTGAGGATGTAAAAAATCAAAGCATGCAGGAAATGATGTTCACAGCAAAGGAATACAATCAATTTGTTGAATTAGTTTTTGAGCGAATTAATTACGGGAACATGTTGTTTTATTTTGTCCTTTTATTTATTTGTGCTTACCTTTTTTATGCCACATTTTTCGCAGCTCTTGGTTCGGTTTCCGGTTCCGAAAGCGATGGACAACAATTTGTGATTCCCTTAATTTTACTACTGTTTTTTGCTCTTTATGCAGGGCATTTTGCAATCAATAATCCAACACATTCATTGGCAAGTTTTTTTGCATATTTCCCCTTTACCTCGCCCGTGGTTTGCATGGTGAAAATTGCTCAGGGTTACCCAGCAGGTGAGACTTACCAACTAATATTGTCATTTTTGTTTTTGATTGCAAGTACGATTTTCATGCTCATGATTTCTGAGCGTTTATATAAAAACGGAATTTTGCAATTTGGCCACAGACTAAGTTTGAAGCACATTTTTAATTGGTTGAAAAGTGCTTAAGTCAAACCTCAATAAAATTGTTGCAGTAATTGACCTAGGAACCAATACTTTCAACATATTAATTGCTAAAATAAGCGAAAAAGATTTTGATGTATTACATTCAGAAAAAAGTGGTGTAGCACTTGGAATGGGAGGAATAAACTCCAATTTTATTGCCAAAGAAGCATTCGACCGAGGTGTGGCTTGCATGAAAAGTTTCAAGGAAGTTTGTAATCAATTTTCAGTGGAAGAAATCAAAGCAATTGGAACGTCCGCATTACGTGATGCAACAAATAATTCTGATTTTTTGAACCAAGTAAAACTCCAAACAGGAATCGAAATTGAAATTGTTTCAGGAGATCGAGAAGCTGAGTTGATTTACCAAGGAGTGAGTTGGTTCTATGAATTCACCGAAAAGGTCGTAATTATGGATATTGGTGGTGGTAGCACCGAATTTATTTTTGCAGATCGATCAGGGATTTTACTAAAAAAAAGTTTTAATATTGGCGTATCAAGAATTTACCAGGAATTTGAATTTTTAGATCCTTATTCAGCTTCTGATATTGAAAAGATCGAGCAATTTTTAGAACGAGAAGTGGGTGATTTTTTTGAAAATCAAGATTGCAAAATTCTCATTGGAGCCTCCGGAAGCTTTGAAACTTTCTACGAAATGATTCATCAAGAAAAGTTTATTGAAAACAAGAAAACAGTGCTTTTTCCTTCAAATGAATTGGATAAAATCATGAATTGGGTGATTCAATCTAGTCAAAAGGAACGTGACGAACATCCTTACATCATTCCAATTCGGAGAAAAATGGCTCCTATTGCTGCAATAAAAGCTAATTGGGTTCGGAAAAAACTGGGAATTGAATATAATTTCTTAACTCCTTGTGCGTTAAAAGAAGGAGTTTTAAAAGATTTTTAGTTTAAATTCTTTCACTCTAGGTAAAGCACGTAATTTAAAAAAAATATGTATTTTTGTATTCAAATTAATAAAATATGAATTTTATAGTCTCATCAGGTATTCTTGCTAAACATTTACAAAGCATCAGCGGTGTGTTAAGTACAAGTAATACTTTACCTATTTTGGATAATTTCTTATTTGATATTGACAACAATGAGTTAACTGTGTCTGCTTCAGATTTGGAAACTACTATGCGTACCAAATTGAATGTGGAAGCGAATGAGTCAGGTAAAATTTGTATTCCAGCAAAAATGTTGTTGGATATTTTGAAAAATTTACCAGAACAACCTTGTACTTTTATTGTCAATCCTGCAGATCATTCAATTGAATTGAGTTACGATAATGGAAAATCTAAAATGCCAGGATTTAATGGGAATGAATATCCTAAAATCCCTGAATTTAAGAAAAGTAATCAACTTAAAGTTACAGGTGAAATTATTTCTAAAGCAATAAATAAAACAATTTTTGCGACTGGGAACGATGATTTAAGACCAATTATGAGCGGTGTTTATTGTCAGTTTTCTCCAGAAGAATTAATTTTTGTTGCAACGGATGCACATAAATTAGTTTGTTACAAAAGAAGAGATTCAATTGCTGAAGGAAATGCCTCTTTCATCCTTCCAAAGAAACCATTAAATTTATTGAAATCAAATTTAAAAGGTGACGAAGAAGTTTTGTTGGAATTTAATGATTCAAACGCTGTTTTCACCTTCAACGATACAGAGTTAGTTTGTCGTTTAATCGATGGAAAATATCCAAATTACGAAGCGGTAATTCCTGCTGAAAACCCAAATGAATTAACGGTTGATAGACTTCAGTTTTTAGGTGCTTTAAAACGTGTTTCGATTTTCTCAAACAAAAGTACGCATCAAGTAAAAATCAGTATCAATGGTCAAGAATTGGCTCTTTTTGCAGAAGATTTAGATTTTGCGAACCAATCT
>CAZHLZ010000080.1:0-12253 GCA_964532475.1 uncultured Chitinophaga sp. | reverse complement strand
GATCATTGACTTTATACCATCAAATGATTGGTCGTGGTTCGAGAAAATTACCAAATAAAAGCAAGTTCAAATTAATTGATTTAGGAAATAATGTCCGCCGTTTTGGTTATTGGCAAGATTACATCAATTGGCAAGATGCATTTAGGTTTCCAGATAGATTTTTGGAAGCACGACTTTCCGAAGGAGAAGATATTGAATTTGAAATTGAATTTGAATACAACAAATTTTTACGTGAAAAATTAAACGTTGCCTTGTTGGACGAATTCGATATGAAAGTGGTTTATTATGATTGCATCGATAAGTACGAAAAAGGTAAAAAAGCAGTTGATTTATCCATGGACAATCATTACGAAGTGATTATGGAGGCTTCGACTGACTTTTTTGATGCTTTAGACTACTTAAAGGCATTGCAAGAACACATCGAATATCGTTTGAAACAATATACCAAATGCATTTCTAAAAGTACACCTAATTACTTTAAATTCATGATGGAAACCTACAATCGATTGTTGAGACAGCGTTTGAGAGAAAACTTGGATGACGAGTAAATTATTGAATTCTATTTTGTTCTTGGAATAAAAACCTGAAATATTCTTAACATCCTATTAAACTTACTGATTTTTTTGGCTGCAATTTCTCGCTTTACCTGCAATAAAACTTTTTTTCTAGCTTTTCAATAGTCAAAACAAGAGCTTCTTAACTGTCGCTTTGTTTTTCCTTTTCAAAGTCTAGCAAAAATTCGTTTTATTTCCGCCTCCGAGAGTGCAGAGAATTTGCGTTTTGTTAATATTAATTTGAATAAAAATAGATCTTTACCAATCCTCATTTTTACATAGAACTTTTCACTCAGTAAACCATTTATAATTTATAATTCATCATTAATAATTCATCATTTTCACACTGAGCTTGTCGAAGTGCATCATTTATAACTCCTAACTAAAAACTTCTAACTAAAACCACTAACTACTAGCAGGCTTCAATTCCAACAAAGCTTTTTTAGTGCCAATTTCTCTAGTTATAAAATCAACTTCCAATTTTGGACTTCTAGCTGGCGAGTATTCACGTCCGTAAAAAATGATTTGTAAATGTAATTTATTCCATAATTCTCTTGGGAACAAAGATTTTGCATCTTTTTCAGTTTCTTCCACATTTTTACCATTTGTTATTCCCCAGCGAATCAATAGTCGGTGAATGTGCGTATCAACAGGAAATGCGGGAACTCCAAATGCTTGTGCCATCACAACAGATGCCGTTTTATGACCAACTCCTGGCAGTTCTTCTAACTTTTCAAAATCAGCTGGAACTTCGCCTTGATATTTATTAATTAAAATGTGGGACAAATCAAAAATGGCTTGAGATTTTCTAGGCGATAATCCACATGGCTTGATAATTTCTCTTATTTCCTCGACGGTCAATTTAATCATATCAAAAGGATTATTTGCTCTTGAAAACAAGGACGGTGTAATTAGATTTACTCGAACATCTGTGCATTGAGCAGACAATAATACTGCAATTAACAAAGTATATGCATCACTATGATCCAACGGAACAGGCGTTTCAGGATATAATTTTTCCAATTCTTCAACAATATACTTTGCTTTTTGTTTTTTAGTCATAATCGATTCAAAATTATTAAATTTACACCAAATTCATTTTAATGGTAAAAGTAGGTATTTCTTGTTTGATAACATTAAGTTTGTTTGCTTGTTCAAGCAAAATTTCTCTCAAATCAGAAAATAAAACTGCAATTACACCTCATTTCAAAAAATATTGGTACTCCAATGAGGCTGAAATAAACAGTTATGATTTAACCCAAGCACGTTATGGACAAATCCGAAAAGGTAATGCATTCTTAATTTTTGTGACTGAAGCATTTAACCCAAAAACTTTTGTAAAATCTGACAAACCTACTTCAAGCAGCAAATCTGTATTAAAGTTAAATTACATTAAAAAATTCACAACTGGAATATATGATTATTCCATGATGACAAGCGTATTTTTCCCCATAAATAATGGAAAGAACAGTTTAAAAATAAATTCAAGTTCACAAGAATGGTGTGGTCAAACTTATCTAGAACTTCTTAATAAATCGATGTTTGAAATCAATTATTTCTCTTATTTTGAGCAGGATATCAATAAAAATGTAAATTTAAAAAAGTGTTTTTTGGAAGATGACCTTTTTAATCAAATTCGAATTGATACCAATTTATTACCTCGTGGAAAAGTGGAAGTTTTACCTTCATTTTTTTATTTGCAATTGAAACACATTCCAATAGAAACCCAAACTGCCATTGCTAGCATTAAAAAATCGGGAGCAAAAAATTCCAACTACACAATTTATTATCCAGCTTTAAAACGAAGATTAACAATAGAATTTGAAACAAAATTTCCTCACAAAATTAATGCCTGGAAAGAATCTTATCCAGAAAAAGATTTGGATGAATCCACAATTCTAACAACTGAGGCAAAACTGAAGAAAAGCATTAAAAATACGTATTGGAAAAGTAATACACTTTCTGATTCTACTTTAAGGCAACTAATTAATTAAAAAGAAATGACTAAATTCACATTAATCATATTAATTTTTTACTCCTTTATTTCTTCAGCGCAAGAAAAATTCACAATTAGTGGTACAATAACAGATGGAAAAACAGGAGAAACTGTAGTTGGTGCAAAAATTTTTATTCCTTCAAAAAGTTTAGGAACGGTCAGCAACAGCTATGGTTTTTATTCCCTTACAAGTCCAAAAGGAAACTTTGAAATCAGATTTACAGCTTCAGGTTTTGATACAGTCATCAAAAAAATTGAATTAAATCAAGATTTGTCCATCAATATTGAAATGCCTACCAAACAACTTGAACTGAACGAAGTGGAGGTAAATGCCAGAAAAGGTGAAAACGTTTCAAGTACAAAAATTGGTCAAATTGAACTAGAAATGAACAAAGTCAAGACACTACCAGCTTTCATGGGAGAAGTTGATATCATTAAAATAATTCAACTTTTGCCAGGAGTTTCATCTGCAAGTGAAGGAGGACAAGGCTTTTATGTAAGAGGTGGTGGTCCAGATCAAAATTTAGTTTTATTAGACGAAGCCCAAGTTTACAATGCCTCGCACCTATTCGGTTTTTTCTCTGTCTTTAATGCTGATGCCGTTAAAAGTGCTAATTTAATAAAAGGAGGAATGCCTGCAAATTACGGGGGAAGAATGTCATCCGTTTTGGAAGTCGCCATGAATGAAGGAAATTACAAAAAATATAAATTGAAAGGAGGTTTGGGATTAATTTCATCTCGTTTAACCTTTGAAGGTCCAATAAAAATTGACAAAGGCTCTTTTATTCTTTCGGCAAGGAGAACGTATATTGATGTATTGATGAAAGGTTTGATACCTAAAACCTCACCTTTCTCTGGCTCAGGTTATTATTTTCATGATTTCAACTTTAAAGCAAATTATAAATTAGGAAAAAAAGACAAAATATTTCTTAGCGGATATTACGGAAAAGATCAATTCACTTATGCGAATTCTCGTGATGACTTTTCTGTAAAAATGCCTTGGGGGAATGCAATTGCAGCCATTCGTTGGAATCACATTTTTGGTCCAAAACTATTTATGAATGTTACTGGTACGTTTACTGATTACCTATTCAAATTTGTGTCTGACCAAGATGTTTTTAAGTTCGAATTAAAGTCAGGAATCAGAGATTACGGCGGAAAGGTTGATTTCTCCTACTTCCCAAATACACGTCATAAAATTAAATGGGGCGCGGAATATACTTTTCATACTTTCATTCCAACCAGTGTTTCCGCTTCTCAAGAAGACGTAGTATTTGACACCGGATTAGCACAAAAACTAAAAAGTCATGAGTCTGCCGTATATATTTTGGACGAAGTAGATGTAAATGAATACATTCGCATAAATGCTGGATTACGTTACAGTATGTATCACTTTGTTGGACCTTTCACCCGCTTCGTCAACGGCGCAATCAACGGACAAGATTCAAGTATAAATTACTCAAAAAATGAAGTCATTAAATTTTACAATGGACTTGAACCGCGTATTTCAGGAAGAATTTTATTAAAAGACAACAGTGCCATCAAAGCTGGATATTCCTATAATTATCAATATGTGCATTTGACTTCATTGAGCGCCGTTTCTTTACCTACTGATATTTGGTTTCCAACTACAGATATCGCAAAACCGCAAAAAGGCTGGCAAGCTTCTGTAGGATATTTTAAAAATTTTAAGGATGATCGATACGAAACGTCAGTGGAAGTGTATTACAAAAAAATGGACAACTTAATTGAATATCAAGAAGGAGCCTTGCCACAAGACAATGTGAATGACAACACTGATAATTTGCTAGTTTTTGGAGAAGGATGGAGTTATGGTGCAGAATTTTTTATAAAAAAAACAGTCGGCAAATTAACTGGTTGGATTGGATACACTTGGTCTAAAACTGATCGCTATTTCCCTGATTTACAAGCAAAAATTTTCCCCGCAAAATATGATCGGCGCCATGATTTAACCTTAGTTGCTGGTTATAAGTTGAACGAAAGATGGACTTTTGGAGCTTCATTCATTTACGCCACTGGTAATACTCTAACATTACCAACAAGTTGGTATGTTCATGATCAAGATATTCTTTTGAATTATGGAGCACGAAACTCTACGCGAATGGCAGATTATCACCGACTAGATATTTCTGCAACACTTTATGATAAACCTACAAAAAAACATACCGATGAAAAAACAGGGCAAATTGTCGAAAGTATAAAAAAAGTGAGAAGCAATTGGAGTTTTTCAATTTACAACGTGTATAATCGAGCAAATCCTTATTTTTTATACATAGATAACGATGGAGATTTACTTAAAGGAGATTTCAAAATAAGCGTAAAACAAGTAACTTTATTTCCAATCATACCAAGTGTGACTTGGAATTTTGAATTTTAATGGCATGAAAAATTATTTATCTTTGATTTTGGTACTTTTATTATTTTCTTGCGAAAAAGAAGTTACCATTGATATCCCAGGTCACGAAGAAAAAATTGTGATTGATGGAAGAATTGAAACGGGTCAACCGCCATTTATATTAATTTCACGATCTAAAGACATTTATGCTTCAACGGATTTGAATTCATTTTTGAATGGATTTATCTCTGGAGCGATTGTAACAGTCAGCGATGGAACAAACACCATTCAATTGGATGAAATTTGTACCGACAATTTACCTCCAGGAACGGAAGAATTTGCCGCTCAAATCTTTGGCGTCCCAGCAGAGGAAATTGCAAATTACCATCTTTGTGCATATACCAGTTTCAATCCCGTTATTCTTGGTCAAGTTGGGAAAACTTACAGCTTAAACGTGCAATTTGAGGGTAAGACTTATACTTCAAACACTCAAATAGTTGAGCCAACAGCATTAGATTCCGTTTATTGGCAAGCTGCCCAGGGATTAAGTGATTACGGTTATTCTTATGCTAGACTGAGTGATCCAGTAAATTCTAATGACTCATATATGTGGGAAGTTAAACGTATAGATAAACTTCCTGACGGCACAGACATCGATAAAAGTTTCACCAAAACATTTAATCCTGTATTTAATGATGAATTTTTTAATGGTTCAACTTTCGATTTTTGGTACGAAAACCCAAAAGCTTTTGATGAAAATAATGTTGAAGAACAATTTCAAGCTTATTACAAACTAGGTGACACTGTTGTGATAAAATTTTCAAAAATGGACAATCAAACCTTTGAGTTTTTTGAAAAAAAATACATACAAATGAGTAGTGGCGGTAGTCCCTTTGCCTCTCCATCGAATATTCCCACCAATATCATAGGAGGAGCATTAGGAATTTGGGCTGGATTTTCGCCCAGTTTTGATACCTTGATTTGTAAGCCATAAAGGTTTTTCGTTAATAGAATTGATAATTGTTTTTCGCCACCAAAACTAGTTTATCGGATCTGCAACGATTAGCCATCAAAATTTCAAAAAATAAGCACAAAAAAAACGTCCAATTTTTGTCAGACGTTTAAATTTTTTAACTTTTTTCAAAGTCAACTATTTCTACTATTTTATGCTTCTTCTTCACTAACTGGAACCAAAATTCTTCCACAGTGTTCACAAACAATCACTTTCTTTTTAGATTGAATGTCCAACTGACGTTGTGGTGGAATCTTGTTAAAGCAACCTCCACAAGAATCTCTATCAACTGGAACTACTGCAAGACCATTTTTAGCATTTTCTCTTAATCTGTTGTAAGCAATTACTAAACGCTCATCAATCAAAGATTTTGCTTTGTCAGATTGCTCAACCAGAACACTTTCCTCTTTTTGAGTTTCACCCACGATTTCGTCAAGTTCTGCTTTTTTTGCAGCTAAATCGCCTTTTCTCAAATCAAAACGAGTTTTTGCTTCATCCAAAGCCTCTTTTTTGTTTGTAATGGCAAATTTTGCTTCTTTAGATCTTTTTTCATGCAATTTAATCTCCAATCCTTGAAATTCAATCTCTTTGTCTAAAGATTCAAATTCACGGTTGTTTCTTACATTGTTTTGTTGATCCTTGTATTTTGTGATAGCACTTTCAGCGTCCTTTACCGCATTTTTTCTGTCAGTAATCTCAGTTTCAAGCTCTTTTAACTCGTCTTGAAGTTTTTTTAAACGTGTATCTAAACCTTCTAATTCATCTTCTAAGTCTTGAACCTCTAAAGGTAATTCTCCACGTACAGTTCTGATTCTATCTATCTCAGAATCAATTTTTTGTAACTCGTATAAAGCGTCAAGCTTTTCTGCTACTGATACTTCTTTTTTAGATGCTGTTCCAGCCATGTGCTAAAAATAATTTATTGGATTTGTATTTATTCCCGTTAAATGGATTGCAAAGTTAGTAAATTTTTTTGAAATAACATCAGCAATTAAATTAATTGTAAATTGCTCACTTTCGTAATGACCAATATCAGCAATTATAATTTTATCTTCCGCGTCAAAAAACTCGTGATATTTAAAATCTCCTGTGATAAAAATATCAGCTTTTTGCGCAACGGCTTGCTTTAATAAAAAACTCCCTGAACCTCCGCAAAATGCCACAGTCCTAATTTTTCGATCTAAAATATCTGTATGTCGAATGCTTCCGCAATGAAAGTTTTGTTTCAAATTAGCCAAAAATGTATATGCATCAATAGGATTGGGTAATTCTCCAATCATTCCTGATCCGAAATCCTGATTTTGATTGTGCAATGGAATAATATCATGTGCGACTTCCTCATAAGGATGCGATTCTTCCATGGCCTTTAGAACCTTATTTAGGCTATAACTAGTTACCAAAACCTCTAATTTAGTTTCCTCTGCTTTACTACGTTGACCTTCCTTTCCCTCAAAAGGATTAGCACCTTCCATTGGTTTGAACGAACCTATACCCTCACTTTCAAAACTACATTCCTCGTAATTGCCTATTTTTCCAGCTCCAGCCATGAACAAAGACCTTTCTACTTTTCCTAGGTAATCTTTTGGAACAAAAACGGATAATTTAAACAAGGTTCCTGTCAAAGGTTCCAAAATTCGTGGGTTTTCAATATCCAAACGCCTTGCTATCTCAGCATTAACTCCTTCCAAATGATGGTCCAAATTCGTATGAATAGCATAAAGCGCAATGTTGTTTTGAATGGCTTTGATTAAGGTTTTTTCGACGTAATTTTTACCTGTTAGCTTTTTTATTCCTTTAAAAATCAAAGGATGATGAGAAATAATCAAATTTGCTCCCTTTGAAATTGCCTCCTCCACAATTTCCTCTGTGCAATCCAGAGAAACCAAAACAGAACTTATTTCTGTGTTCAAATCTCCAAACAACAGTCCACAATTATCAAAATCTGCTTGAGATTTTAATGGGAATTTTTCCTCTAGATAATTTACCAATTCACTTATTCTCATTGAAAAATAATTTTTATGGCAATAAAATTAATCTTATTGCTCTCCAAAAATAGGAATAAAAATAGATTTTTTGTTTTTGCCTTTCTATTTTTTATAATTTTGAAGAATATTAACTCTTATTTTATAGAAATGCGAAAAATTATTGCAATTTTGGCCTTAGGCTTATTTTTGGTATCTTGTAATGCCTCTCAAAAAGTTCAGTTCAACAAAGATTGGTCTGGTTCAGCTGAAACAGAACTTGATTTTTCTGGTATGTACGCCATGATTGGCGAAGAAGAACAAGTAGATTTGTTAACAGACTCTGTAAATCAAATAAGATTAGAACAGCTAAAAAATACTGCTGGTATTTCCAATGTAAAAGCAACAAGTCCTGTAAAAAGTAAATTAATTGTTTCCTATGACTTTAAAGACGTTCAAGCACTTAATGCAAGTGGAAATTTACTATACGGAAAAACAGAGTATGCGAATTTCACGTATTTTGAGTTACAAAACAAAAATGAATTGATTTTTAATTATCCTCCTCAAGAAGAAGGAGCTGATATGGGAATGGGTGACCAGTTCATTTTCAACTTAGAAATTTCTTCCAAAAGAAAAATAAAAGAAGTTGAATCACTGTGCGAAGAAATCAATAAAGAGGAAAACTCCATAAAGTTGACAACAAATTTGGCGAAATTATCCGATCCAAATGCATGTAAATCAATAAAAATCAAGTTTAAGTAAAAGCTTTTGAAACAATTAAGTTTTTTATTATTTCCTTTTTCGGTAATTTATTTTCTAATCACAAGCGTTAGAAATTATCTGTATGATTCGGGTATTTTTAAAACTTATTCTATTCCAATTAAATCAATTTGTATTGGGAATTTGAGTTTGGGTGGAACAGGGAAATCGCCTACCACGCTGTTTTTGATTGAAAAATTAAAGGAAAAGTACAAAATTGAAACCTTAAGCAGAGGATATGGCAGAAAAACGAAAGGTTATATAAAAATTTCAGAAAAATCAATTGCTTTAGATGTTGGCGACGAGCCTTTGATGTTCTTCAAAAGATTTGAGCATGAATCCAATGTTGGCGTAAATGTCTGCGAAAGTCGAGTTGAAGGTGTTCAAAAAATAATTTCAAACCATAATCCTGATTTAATTCTTCTCGATGATGCTTTTCAGCACCGAAAAATCAAGGCTGGATTAAATATTCTGATTACAGACTTCAATAAATTATATTGCGAAGATTATATTTTTCCTGTTGGAACCTTGCGTGAATCAATGAAAGGAAGAAATCGAGCAGATCTAATTATTGTGAGCAAAAGTCCCGATAATTTAACTGAAGACGCCAAAGAAAAAATTAAACAAAAACTAAAGTTCAAGGAACAAAGCATCTATTTTTCTTCCATCATTTATCAGGAATTAGTTTCAATTTCAAAAACAACAGCTACGAACATTGAACACATATTATTAGTCACTGGAATTGCTCACCCTCAATCACTTTTAGAATTTTTGAGCAAAAAATATAAAGTGGAATTGTTGCAATTTCCCGATCACCATAATTTTTCTGTGGAAGATATGCATCGAATTAATAAAAAATTTGATACTTTTGCAGATGGTAATAAAGCTATTGTAACGAGTGAAAAAGATTACATGAGATTAGTTGCGTCTCAATTTAGTCCATTTCTTGCGGAAAAACCCTGGTACTACCAAAAAATATCAATCCATATTGATAAAGAAAAAGAATTTTTAGAAAAAATAAACACGTATTTAACTTAACAAATTAAAAATAAAAGAATGTTAGAAAAATTTAACGAATCTGTTGCTTACATCAAAAGCAAAACATCTGTAAATCCAACTATTGGGATTATTTTAGGAACTGGACTTGGTGGTTTAGTGAAAGAAATTGAAATTATTGATGAAATTGCTTATTCAGATATTCCAAATTTTCCTGTTTCTACAGTGGAAGGTCATTCAGGTAAATTAATTTTTGGTAAATTAGGTGGTAAAAGTGT
Organism: uncultured Chitinophaga sp.; assembly: GCA_964532475.1. Lineage (GTDB taxonomy): Bacteria > Bacteroidota > Bacteroidia > Flavobacteriales_D > Crocinitomicaceae > M2408. The sequence goes on along the minus strand of CAZHLZ010000080.1, from coordinate 2,341 downwards.
AATTGCAATGCAAGGTCGTTTCCATTTTTACGAAGGTTATGACATGAAACAAGTAACTTTTCCAGTAAGAGTAATGAAATTAATGGGAATTACGCATTTATTTGTTAGTAATGCTTCTGGTGGTGTTAATCCTGATTTTGAAATTGGTGAAATCATGATTCAAAATGACCATATTAACTTATTTCCTGCGCATCCATTAATCGGAAAAAATATTGACGAACTAGGACCTCGTTTCCCAGATATGTCAAAACCTTATGATCATGGGATGATTGATTTAGCAAAAACAATTGCTGCTGAAAACAACATTAGAGTTTCTACAGGAACTTATTGTGGTTTGACAGGTCCAACATTGGAAACTCCTGCTGAGTATGGTTATGTGCGTGCAATTGGTGCTGATGCTGTTGGTATGTCAACTGTTCCTGAAGTAATCGTTGCTCGCCACATGGATGTTCCTTGTTTCGCCATTTCTATTATTACAGATTTAGGTGTACCAGGAAAAATTATGGAAACAACGCATGAAGATGTTCAACGTGTTGCTGAAATTCAAGAGCCTAAAATGACTCTTATTATGAAAGAATTAATTTCAAGACTCTAATATGAATGGAGAATGGAGAATGTAGAATTATGAATTATTCTACATTTTCATTTCTCAATTCTCAATTATAATAAGTGTGAGAGATAAATATCAAGTTGTAATCGGTTTAGAGGTTCATGCTCAAATGCTTACGAAATCAAAAGCGTATTCAAATGATGTCAATGAATATGGTGCAACGCCAAATTCTAACGTAAGTGTTGTTTCTTTGGGGCATCCAGGAACTTTACCTGTTATGAATAAAAAAACCATTGAGTTTGCAATTAAGTTGGGCATCGCTTGTTCAAGTGACATTGCAGAAAATCAATATTTTGCCAGAAAAAACTATTTCTATCCAGATTTACCGAAAGGTTATCAAATTACACAAGATAAAACTCCGATTTGCACAGGAGGATTTATCGAAATAAAAACAGAGAACGAAGAATTCAAAAAAATCGGAATCACTCGTATTCACATGGAAGAGGATGCGGGAAAAAGCATTCATGATGTGGATGTGTACGATACCTTAGTTGATTTGAATCGAGCTGGAGTGCCACTTCTGGAAATCGTTTCTGAACCAGATATTCGCTCTTCACAAGAAGCTTACGATTATTTAACAGAAGTTAGAAAACTTTTGCGTTACCTTGAAATTTGCGATGGAAATATGGAAGAAGGTTCCATGCGTTGCGATGCCAATGTTTCTGTCATGTTGAAAGATGCGACAGAATTTGGGACGAAAGTTGAAGTAAAAAACATGAACTCCATTCGAAATGTGCAACGTGCCATCGAATTTGAAATTACACGTCAAATTGAAGCGCTTGAAAAAGGAGAAACTTTGACGCAAGAAACAAGAGGTTTTGACGCATTAAAAGGAATTACAATTTCTCAAAGATCAAAAGAGGCGGCTAACGATTATCGTTATTTCCCAGAACCAGATTTGCAACCATTAAAAGTAACGAGTGAGCAAATTAATGCTATTAAGCTTGAAATGCCTGCTTTACCAAAAGAACTTTTCAATAAATACACGAAAGAATTAGGCTTGTCAAGTTATGATGCTTACAACTTAACAGATCAAAAAAATATTGCTTTGTTCTTTGAAGATTTGATTGTGCATACCAAAAATTACAAGGCAGCTGCAAATCTAATGATGGGTGAAGTAAAATCTTATTTGAATCAAAATGCTATTGAAATTGATCATTTTCCAATTAAACCAGCAAAATTAGCTGAATTAATTAGTCTAATTGATGAAGGAAAAGTTTCAAACTCTGTAGCTAATCAACGAATTTTCCCTGAATTAATTCAAAATCCGAATGAAAAAGCATTGGATATTGCAACCAAACTAAACTTAATTCAAGAATCTGACGAAAATAGTATCAAAAATTACATTTCGAAGGTAATCGAGTTAAATCCTAATGAAGTTGCTCGATATGTTGGAGGTGAAAAACAATTAGTTGGCTTTTTCATGGGCCAATTGATGAAAGTTTCTCAAGGTAAAGCTGACCCAAAACAAGCAAATCAACTTATGAGATCCATGCTGGATGAAGTTGTTTTGTAAACAAAAATTAATTAGATTGTATGAAAATAGTTTCAAATTTTAGTTTAACGCTATTCTTTGCCTTAAGTTTTCTTTTTTTCTCTTGCGGTGAAAATACTGAAAATGAAACAGATGAAAACTCTGAAAACCAAGAAATTGAGACGAAAAAATTACCAGATAATTTCGAAATTAATGGTGTCATTCAAGGAGCAGCGAATCAACCATTAAGTCTTGAA
>CAZHLZ010000079.1:3434-12323 GCA_964532475.1 uncultured Chitinophaga sp. | reverse complement strand
ATGGTAGTCCATTTGTCTATTCAATATATGATATTCAAGGAAGGTTTGTCATAAATAAATCAGCCAATTCAGGGATGTCTAAAATTGAATTAAGTAAAGGGCAATTTATATTAATTATTGAAACAGAGAATAGAATTTATAAAACATTGATGACTGTACTATAACTATTTAAACTAAAGCTATGATTAAATTCCGACATTTTATTTTATTCCTATGGTTAATGCTGATTACCGGCAATTTATATCCATATCATAAAACATTTACTTCTAGGCTAGTAGACTCTGCAGATGTAAATGACACCTTTTCAGTTAGAGATGATAAATATTCCGCGTATAGCGGTACTTGGTATTATAATTTTAATAACTTGAAAGTAAAGAATAACATTTTTGTCAGAATAGATAGAACTAATCTGGTATTTGTTCCACATAGATGCACTTTGAGAATATCAATCAATGCGATTTATGATAGATTTATTCCTAATATAAGTGGTTTGACAAATTATAATGAAAATAGAACAATTGATTTAATTTATGATACAGCATTTGCTGAAAAGGAAATTGATGAAGCCGCATGGGTAATTGACAATGCAGTGAATTGCATGGTTACTGTTACGGGAATAACTGTGTTAAATGGGCCTCCAGGTGTAACTTACCCCAATCCGGCCCTTCCTATTTTGGAAATGCAACAGTTACTTGAAGTTGATAGAATAGGAAATTTAAGTTTAGCTCCACCAGTTATTGCATCACCTCTTTATTCATCTGATAATGTGCGTTTAAGTTGGACGGCAATCAATGAATCTGAAGCGTATGAGATTCAATATTTGCATATCCCTTACAAATTCAATCTTAGAAGTAGTCCTGCACCGAATGTTGATTCCTTGGTTTTTGATTTCCGCCATGATGCGACCAATTTGATTGTCACCACCGCGAATTATATAGATATTCCTAATATTTGGCCAAAAGGATATATAGTTTATAGAGTTAGAGCCCTTGGAAAGAAACTTTCAGATCCAGATTGGAATGTTCATTCTCTATGGTCTGTAATGGAAAAAGGTGTTGTTGCTATAGGAAGTGGCACAATTACAAAGAATTTTATTTTTTATGCAAATGATTATAATGACAGTGTTAATTGGCAGTTTACGAATGCTTTTGCTGAAGAAACTAAAATATTTTCATCAATTAACTATTTTGATGGAACATTACGCGAACGTCAAAAAATAACAAAAAGTAATTCAACAGGTGTGTTTTCTGTTGCCCAGGCAATATTCGATTACGAAGGGAGGCAAGCAGTGAATGTTTTACCTACTCCGGTTTTGGATAACAATTTTTTTTCACTTAGACCCGGATTAAATAAGAATTCATCAAATATTCCATATAGTTATTTAGACTTTGATTTAAATAAAAGTAACACTTCCGAAATTAATTTGAATAGTTTGTCAAATTCTAGTGGGGCCGGATATTATTATTCATCGTCTTTATTCGGAAGCGATTTAAACAGTATCACCACATTGTCTGATTATGAGAAACACATGCATGGTTATGTACCAGATGCTGAAGGTTTTCCTTTATCTCAAAGTGAATTCAGAAAAGATAATACTGGTAGAGTTTATAGAGCTGGAGCAGTGGGTAAAACCCATCAATTGACATCTTACCGTAATGGTGGTTCAAGTGTTATTACTGGTAAGGAAACATATACTTGGGATGGTACTCCAACTCAGGCAGAATTGGATGTTTTATTTGGAAATGATGTAGGATACTATCAGTATTATAAAAAAGTCATGACCAGAGATGCTAATGGTCAACTAAGTGTTGCATATCTTGATCCCTATGGAAGAACAATTGCTACAGCATTGGCTGGAAATCCTGCGGATGCTCCTAGTCTCGACCCTATAGCATCTTCAGGAAATACTATAAAGTTTGATCTGGAGTTGAAGAATAGCCGTGAAAATGTAAAAGAAAAGATAAAACAACTAAACCATTCATTACTTATCAGCCAAAGAGATACAGTTAAATTTTTTTATGATTTATACAGAGATCCAGTTCATTTTATTTGTGATTCGGGATTCTGTTTTGATTGTGCATACGATATGACTATTAGCATTCAGGATGCACAAAATAATGAAATGATACCCGGAGGACCGTTAACGGAATTTATTGGCAATTTATACCGAGGCGGGGTTTCTTGCGGCGATACGCCTCATTTTGATGTATCTCCAAATCCATTGAGTTTAGTACTAGATCCTGGAGAATATACGATTAGTAAAACCCTGACTATTAGCAACAAAGGTCTTGAGTTTTATAGAAAAGTTTTTCTAGATAGCAGCAAATGTGTAAAATCATTTTCAGATTTTCTGGCAGAATCTATTCTCGAACAAGGTATTACTTGTGATTGGAACTGTGATGATTGTGACTCGGCTAGAAAAGCTTTGAGAAATCACTTAGATACATTAAGAACCCAGGCACTTGAAGAAAGTATTGATACTTTGAATTGGGAAGTGTTTCTATCCTTAAAAGAAGAAATTTCCGAAACAGATTCATTTTGTGATGAGTTGTGTAAAGTCATTTCTCCATGTGAACAACTGTATTTAACCTTGCTTGAAGATATGAGTATTGGGGGTCAATATGCCAAATATATAGAGTACGGATCTGATGGACTTGTTTCAAGAGGTTTATATAATATAGATACAACAATTTTCAGGGATACTTGTAAATTCAATTGTGATAGTTCTGGAGTTTCGATCTCGAGAAATTGGCGTTTCCCGAAAAATAGTAATAATACAAGATATTACCTCAACGATGATGGGACTCAAGCTTTAATACAAGTAATAAATGGATTGCCTGAAATTAGAACAGGTGCAAGTTATATCAACATAAATGGTATAGATTATATCAGGCCTCATGAGTTGAAAAATGTTAAAGACTTTATTAATTCATGGGAAGAACAATGGGCAAATAGTCTAATTTATATGCACCCAGAGTATTGTTATTATAAAGCGTGCATAGCTATGGAACCTATATATGCGTATGAAACAGAGATGCTTAATACTTCAAGTGCTGCTGATGCAATGAAAAAGGGATTTTATAATCCTTTAAACATTTCAGGAACTCTAGATACTGTAATTATTAGTACTGTTTCACACAATCTTAATTACTCGTCATATGAGAATGTGTCATTGGTTAATCGTGATCCCTTATTGAATTGGTATTTTTTTAATTCAAAATATCCCAATGGAACAATTAAAAGAGGGCAGGCTCTGATAGATGAGTTATATAGTTATGATTATAAAGCAGATGTAGGAGGTTCATGTCAGGATAAAAGTGCTTCAATTTGGAAGATATATGAAAAAATGAGATTAGCTCATGGCTTGAGTTTAACGCCTGATACTTGTGCTGACAACCTGATGTGGCCAATATTGAGAGCACTGTACTTATATAAACGTAACGAGTGGATTAAATCTTATTATGATTCAGTATGCACTTCTGGTAATAATGGATGTATTCTGGCGAATATTGCAAATATCAAAGATAGAAGATGGTATCAGGGACTAAAGCCTAGTCAGATGGGGGTTAAAAACGATTATATGGACGAAAATTTCTTTTCTAATTTAGAGTCTAAATGTAAGGAAGGGGATTTTAATGGGGCGGTAGATGAAGTTGTTACTAAAAATTGTGAAGATTATTGTCAGGCAAATGCGGCTAATTGGATGTCTATTTTAGCTCAATGTCCAAGTATTTTGGGGGCGTCCCAATTAAGGAAAGATTCAATTTATAATGCATTTGTTCAGGTTTGCATGGGAGGTTGTGATTTTAATAATCCTTATGGATCTGTTAATGTTTCATATGATAACTATGGAAATTCAGATTATCCTGATAAACATATCAGAGATGTACTCAATAGGTTTAGAGTTAATTTGATCCCCGGAATTTGCGATGATCTATTAATCAATTTTCCAGGGGAATATGATCATGATTACTTAGCTACCTCAAATCCGGAAGCTGATACTTGCGCATGTAGTAAGTATAAGCAAGTCAGAGCTTCCACACGTTGTGATGAAGACACAGCTGGGAACCTGGCCAGCAATGACTGCGGTTGTGATTATGCCGATTCTCATTTAAAGCAAGCCGTTACTTCATATAATGGTGTTCAAGAAAAGGCTAAATGTCAAAATTGCATAACATGTAACGATTTGACGGGTCCAGTAGTAGAATTCTGGGACAGATATAAAGAGTATCGTGATGATATGTTGGAGGACACAGCATTATTTCAATCGATATTCACAAATTTATTGAATCGCAGGATTGGATTTAATTTGGAATACAAAGATTATTTGGATTATGCGAAAAACTGCATTGACAGCCCAAATTTAAGTGGTAATTGGTTGAGAGTCTGGGATATCATTGGAGCAGAGAAATTGGTGTCAATGAAAGATGATATTATGGACTATCAAATAAAAATTGGGTCTAATTACTCTAATGAAAAAATTAATTATTTTGACGATCAGATATCCTCAAATTCAATTTTACAAATTAATAAAACAAATATTTGGAATTCGCAATATATTGATGCGGTCTTTGCTTCAATAGATAATGATTTTTCTTCTGCAGTTTATTCAACTTCGGCATCTTCAGATGCAATGAATATAGCTTGTAATTGCGAGAAAGTTCTGAGTATTGATCAATTAATGCAAAATGGACAGAACAATGGTTGGACTGATATACAATTGTATCAGAAAATGTATAATACTGCATTTCCATATGCGTTACCAACAACTTTTAACGACATTAGAGACAAATGTTGCAAATTATTTAACCACATATCTCAATCCTCTTCGTGCTCACCAAATACGTTTAAGTATGGTGATTTTTTTAAGGAAGATGATTTGAATTTTATAGATGACGAATTGACAAATAATCCAACTCCTCTAGCTGTTTTTATAGATCCGCAAGCACCTTGTGATCCATTGGAACATAAAGAGAATGATATGGTTGAACTGGATACATGTGCTTGTAAAAAATTGAAACAACGAAAGGAACAATGGACAAATGATAATGAAGGCTTAACATTTGCCGCCTATATTTTAAAATATGATAAGGTATCAACAGATAGTTCGGATATTTTAAATGAATATTGTGAATATTTGTGGAAATCCGGTATTAAGAAAAATAGAAATGGTACATTTACACAGTCATATTCATCAACTTCATGGTGGAATACAATTGGTTTCCAAAATCTGTCTCAACATGCCTCTGATAAACCATTGAGGGTTCCCAGGGGATTGGCTTGTGAACCAGAAGTGGAAAGACCTGAACCATGCGAAGATAGAATAAATTGTTTAAGTTTACGACACTATTTATTTTTTAAACTAACCATGACCGATCATTCAGATTTGGGGTTATGGGACATGGGAGAAGATAAAGAAGGTTATTTAGATTTATTAGACCAATGGAATAAAGATTACCCGGAAGGAGGTTCATATACTCCAGGTACTGACGCGGCCAAAAGGAGAGCCTTTTTAGACGCCTTAAAAGAAGAATTGAATAACATTTGTCAGAATGGAAAATGCAATCAAGAGGAAGTTTATTCAATAGACTTTTTATTAAAAACAATGATGAATTGCGGAGGAGTGGATTTAGGTAATACATGTGTCCCAAACTTTCCCAAATGCAGTGATCTTGCGAAAGATATCTTAGACTTTAACAAATTGTTGAATGACAACAGTAACCAGAAACACACTTATTTTGATAATTCAACCAGTCTGATAGATTCAATTCCTGATTTATATAAAATACCTTCATATGACAGAGTGGATTTTATCATGAGTCGATTTGGTAACTATTATTCAAAATCATGTAATAATGAATTATATTTTAGATATAATCCCGGCGCTACATTTTCAAATAGCAATTATTTGCGATTCTATATGTCTGGATCGACTAATTATTATGCCTTCGCCGCAATGTTATATAATAAACCATGTACGCAAACTGGCAATCTTGGGATGGATGATTCAACTTGGTTAATGGGTTTTGAGTACTATCTTAATGTAAAATATAATAATTGCTACAACTTGAATCCCAAAAGGTTATTCTCATTTGTCTATTTCTATTTAAATATGAAAGAGCGTTGTGAGAGACCTAAATCAACTTATAATAGGTATATTAAACCGGTTAAAAAACCAGCTTGTCCAAAATGTTATGTTGCAGATACATCATGGCTCAGTAATTTTAACTCTTTTCTCAATCAGGTAACAAAAAAACCTGATCCAGATCAATTGCATCAATATGGATGGTATTTGGAGACAAGTATTTCTGCCGATTATGATTTTCCTAATTTTTATAATAATCCAATTCTTTACAATGGTTCTAGTTCATTAGATTTATCATATGAATTAACAAATGTTGATGTACCTCAGTTAATAACTGAGATTACAGATGGAAATGGTTATCAATTGAAGTTCTCTTTGAATTTTCCGGATAAAAAACTGGTTTGGAATTACAGTTTTATTGTTAGCTTTACCAATCCAAGGGCAAGAAAGTCATCTGGATGTAGTGCACCACGATATTTCTATATTGATGCTGTTTATGAGGTTCCCAATAAATATCTGGCTGATTATCCTGATTGTCCAAATGCTGAATATAATTATTCAACCAGTTCATACACCAAATGTTATGATACTGTAACTTTATTGGCGGAGGTTTTAATTAATACCAACAATAAAGGAATTGGTAAGGAAGTAGCATGTTTAGGATGTAAGAAACTTTGTAATAAACCATATTTACAGGATAATAATTTTAGTGACAGTATTAGCAGATGTTCAGATTTGGATTTACAATTGGCATTTAATAATGCATTAACAAATTATGACAGTTACTTGCAGGAAGAAATCAGGAAATTTGACAGTACATATATTGCTGCCTGTATGGGTTCGCGTGAAATAATGCGATTAAAATACAATAACAGACAATATCACCATACATTATATTATTACGATCAGGCTGGGAATTTGATTAAGACAGTACCACCTCAGGGTGTTGATATAGACAACGAAAATTTAACACAGAGTCAAAGGCAAGCATTGGCTGATGAGAGAATTGCATTAGCGGCAGATTACAGATTGAATTCTTCTAATCCTTTTGCTTTGACTTATCATAATCTTATTACAAATTACAAATACAGTACACTTGGGCAACTGGTTAGCCAAATCACTCCCGACGGAGGAAATTCAAATTTCTGGTATGATAACATGGGTAGGTTGGTTATTTCTCAAAATGGTAAACAGATTAATAGTCAAAAATACAGTTATACTCAATTTGACTATTTAAGCAGAATAACTGAAGCAGGGGAATTAACTAAAACATCTGATACACATAAGGAAACAGACTTATTACAGGACTTTGAGGAAGCAGAAAGTACAATTGTAAGTGGTTTGGATAGGGTCACAGATAATTCAATTGCTTGGAATAGTTTGATATCCAACAGCGAGATGAAGATTATCAGAAAATCCGGGCAAAACGGAATTGAAATGAAACATAAAACTTGTGTAGGAATGTATTGTCTCATTAGTCAAGTTGAATATCGGTTACAAAAAGGGCTTACGGCAGGAACAACCTATTCGCTTAAAATTGATGAAAATCTGCTTGGAGGGTTAAGTAGTTTCGATATTGAAATTGAACACAATGTTTCAGGTAGTACCTGGTCATCACTTGGAATCACAAACATTTCTGGCAGTGGGCTCCAATCTTCTAACTTTTCTATTCCAGGTACTTCAACAGGACAAGTTAGATTTACAATCACTTTTACACCAAGTAATTATGTAGAAGGTGTATATTTAAATACTTTTGAGATTTCACATGATGCTGTCGGTATACAAGATATGAATTTTGCTGTATCAACTAGTAAAACGAATTTAAGTAATTTCATTTCAGCCTCTTTACATTCTCAGGTTACAAAGTCATTTTACCACACAGCTCCATTATTCAACCGGGTTTCTTCTGTGTTCCCTTTGGGTCAAAGCAATCTCAGAGGAAGAATCGGAGGGATAACTTATGAGGAAATTGAGGACAATGATTCAATTACTTATGATCATGCGTTTTATTATGACTATGATATAAATGGAAATGTAAAGAGGTTTGTACAAGATATTCCAAAATTGGAATTTCTAAGTAAGAATTTATATACTCTTGATTATCAATTTGACTTAATAAATGGAAAGGTAAGAAGTGTCATTTACCAGAGTGGTCAGGCAGATAGATTTTATCATAAGTATATTTATGATAAAGATGACCGACTAACCCATGTGTATACTGGCAGGGACAGTATAATTTGGGATGAGGATGCACGTTATTTTTATTATCTGAATGGTCCTATGATGCGAACAGAACTTGGAGATCTCAAAGTTCAGGGACTTGATTATGCCTATAATATCCAAGGTTGGTTAAAAGCAGTAAACGGTCCTGTGATGCATTATCTGAATGACATGGGTAATGATGGTGGGTATAACAATATAAACTTGCCAGGTGGTGGCTCAGTAGCTAATCCAAATAGATATGTGGGTAGAGATGCAATGGCATATTATTTAAGTTATTATGATGGAGACTACACAGCGGTTGCAAATACCGGAAGCTCAAGCATGAATACTATGCAGCCTTTATTAACTGCCAGCGATCCATTAACCCATTACCGAAACCTATACAATGGCAATATTGCTATGATGGGTACCAGTGTTCCAGACAGGACTGCTATTGGCTCAAGAACATTACAAAGCAGTACAATGGGTAATGTGTATCATTATGACCAACTCAACAGAATAACTGAACATAAAACATTTACAAATATGCAGGTTTCTGGTAGTAATTGGTCTTGGGCCAATACTGGTTTTAACGGTACTAC